>NZ_JBEHFM010000024.1:0-25744 GCF_040225675.1 Corynebacterium sp. KPL2680 | reverse complement strand
GCACGTGCTGGCCCCTGACACCATCACACTGCATGCTCTATCGAAAGGTAGAAACACCACTCAAACGGACTTGACCCACAATCGATGTGGCGGGAGTCTTGTACGGTAGTGGGTTACCGACTTACTGACGAAAATTTTACTGCATCCTAATTCTCTTTGAAGTGGCGGCACGGGTGAGAAAAGCGGAGCCTAATTCAAGTTTGGTGGATACCATATACCTAGCTTGGCCAAGACTATGCATCACATCAAACATGCCACGACTGACCTTTAGACCATCACAATTCCTTTCCTCCTAGCCGGACAAGTTTACGGTATGGCCTGAATAGCGCATTAGCTCCCACAGCGTCGAATTACACCCACTGCTGGAGCCTTTGTCATAGCCTCAATCGAGACGTCCGAAAAATTGATCCATCATTCTGATAATCATCAACCAACCGGTGCCGATGACGGTGTAAATGACGATGTTGACGATGAAAGCGATAAACTCCACCAGGAACTACTCCACGGTCTGACAAAACCTGAGCTGTAGATATCGTCGGCGGAACCGGCGGCGTAGTGGCTTTGACCACCCCGATCAGGTTGTTAACAGCGCGCTATTTACTAGCTATCCGCACCGCACGATGGGCTGTGGATCGTAGACCGTGGTCTTGGTCTCGCGGGAAAGCTCGTTGCCGCTGAGATCCTTGATGATGCGGGTATCGGACGTCGTAAAGCCCGGGGCGCCAGATGATGGTGAGCAATTGCTGCCCGGCACGGACATTGGCTGTGGTTCGGTCTTGGCCCAGCGGCCGTTATTGATGGATTCCACCTCTACCGTCTTGGTGCCCTTCAAGCGGACGGTGATATTGCCGCCGCCAAAACTGGTCTCGATCTGCACTGGGGTATTGAAGGTATTGGTAAATTGCAGGTCAATGGCACCCTCGTACACGGTGGCTTCGCGGCCGGCCGGGTAGCGGGAAATGTAGTACGAGTGCGGAGTGTGCGCAGTATCTTGCATGCCGGCGAAGTAGGCGGCGTTATACAGGGTGGTGGCGAACTGGGAGATGCCACCGCCCACGGCGGTACCAGAGTGGCCGTTGATGATGATGCCGGATTCCACATAGCCCTGCGCGGTGCCGCGGGGGCCGGTGTAGCCGTTGAGGGAGAAGGTCTCACCGGGGTTGACAACGGCGCCGTTGACCTCTTGGGCAACGAGCTGGATATTGCGTCCAGAGGCGGAGGAAAAGCCGCCGGTAGAAAACTCGCCCACGGTATCGTTAAACGTCGCGTTTTCGGCGTCCTCGGTGGTGAAATCGGCCGGGTCAGGCTTGTAGGTTGCGTCCCACTCGCGGTCATCGCCAGTCACGCGCTTATCAAAGCCCTCCATGGTGGGCTTCCAGTCAATGATCTCACCGTCCTGGGAGGGGGTGACCTGCCGGGAGCCACCGGCGAAATTCACCTTGGCGTTCACGCCAGGCACGTCGGCGCCATCGCTGCGCTCTTGCAGCAATTGCTGCGCGCGGTTGCTATCCACCACCAGGTGCAGCTGGCCGTCCTTTTTCTCAATGCTGGTGAACTGGGAGATCTCCGGTTTATTCAGCGTGGCGGTGACGTTATTTTTGGCCTTCAAGGTCAACGGGTTATCCAGGGCCTTGGCGGCATCGCCGGTGCGCATCTTTTCAATGGCTTCATCATTAATGGCCGGCTCGATTTCTTCCGGCTCCACCTGCACGCCATCTTTGTCCAGCCAATTCGCTGCCACGGCATCGTGCAATTCGGTGCCGTCTACGGTCTGGCCCAACGTGGGATCGGTGACCTTGAGCTCGCCATTATTAAGCTCGAGCATGCCGTCGACCGGTTCGGTAGAAAGCTCGTCTTTGACGCGGTCGAGGGTGGGCTGCAGCTTGCTATCGTCCACATCGGTTTCTACCGGGATATCTTCGGTGGAGCGAAAGAAACTAACCAGCCGGGTAATCGGATTGAGCGAAGGCTCCTCGATGCCATCGACGGCGGCCTGGTTATCCAGCGCTAGGCCGGATTCGGCAGGGGTAAATTCAGACTGCAGATCGCCCGCGCTCACGGTCACGGGCTGGGTCTCAACACCATTGAGCTCGTCCTCGAGCTTGGCCACGGCGGCGGTGCGCTCCATGGCGGAGATATCCACGCCGCCGACGGAGACGCTGCGCGGGATCTTGTCCTGGTTTGCTATGACATCCCAGGCATAAGCGATGCCCGCAATGAGGACGAAGCCAACGATCACGCCAAGCGTGATGAGCCAGCCCTTTGCACCGTTTTTTCCTTCTGCCTTCTTCACGCCTTAAAGGTTAACGGGTATAGGGGCGTTTTTCCTAGTCGCTGTCCCCATCGTGTACATGGCGGGCGGCATCGCCGAGGCGCTCAGGGGCCAACCTGCCCTCATCCACGGCGCCCACGACGGCATCGATCACCGCATTGATATCTTCCTCTGTGGACCACAGGGGCATGTCGGCACCGGCGGCGAGGGAGGTAATGACGGCATCGGCAAGCGGAAGCGAATCCGAAATGGCCGCCATGCCGCCAATATCATCGGTATAGATGGTGCCGTCATACTGCAAGGCCTCGCGGGCAAGGCCGTAGGCCTCCGGCAGGATGGAGGCTGGGGTCTGGCCATCGCCCAGGCCCGGCACCGCGAGGTGGCCCATCATTAGCGCCGCATTCGGGGCTGCGGGAATGGCATTCCGGAAGGGAATGAACTCGTGGTTCTCAAGCTCTTCGAGCGGCGGGGTAATGGCCTCCGCCAGGTGGGTATCGCCCGAGGCGCGGCCGTGGCCCGGGAAGTGCTTGAATACGGCCTTGACCCCGGCGGCATCCAGCCCGCGGGCGAAGGCTGCGCCATATTCGCCGGCCTGGGCAGGGTCGGTAGAAAAGGCGCGGTCGCCCACGACTTCGAGGCCATCACCATCGACATCGAGCACCGGCGCAAAGTCCACGTTGATGCCGTAGTCCATGAGCCGCTTGCCGATGTCCCCCGCCAGCTGTTCCACCTGCTCCGGCGAGTTTTCCGCCGCCATCTGCTGTGCGGAGGGGTATTCGCCCAGGATTTCAGAAAAACGCTGCACGCGCCCGCCCTCAAAGTCGATGGCAACCTCAAAATCGCGGCCTAGTTCCGCGCGCAGGGCGTTAATATTGCGGCCCTCTTCTTCCAGCAATCCAGGATCCGCCCAGCTCGGGATGAAGATGCCTCCCACGCCGGCCTCCAGCTTGGCCTTGGCGTCCTCGTAGCTGGTTGCCGGCGGCATGAGCACCGAGGCGGCGGTGGCGCGAATATCTTCCGGCGTCGGCGCTGGCGCCGGGGCTGGGGCGGCCTCCGTGGCGGACGCGGCGCTACCCGGCGATGAGGGCGCGGGGGCCGCAGACTCGCGCGCCTTGTCCTCGTCCGAGGCGGAATTAGAGCAGGCGCTCAGCACCGCCACGAGGCCCAAACTGGCAATGATGCGGGAATATGTCATGCCTTCCAGTGTGCAGGATTCCTCGCGAACTGTCCCAAGCGGTGGGTAGACTAGTGACATGAGTAACGGCAAAACAATGTTAATTGCCTATGATGGCACCGAACGCGCCGACCGCGCCTTGGAGTACGCCGCCCAGCTTTTGCGCCCCTCCACGGTGGAAATCCTCACCGCGTGGGAGCCGGTAGCCCGCCAAACCGCGCGCGCCGTGAGCCGCACGGGCATGCACCAATCCACCGTGTCCCCCGATAGCGTGGAAGACGATCCCGCCTACGAAGAGGCGCTGAAGATCTGCCGCCAGGGCACCCAGTTGGCCGAAAACCTAGGCCTAGCCGGCCGCGCCCACCTCGTGGAATCCGCCACCACCATCTCTTCGGCCATCGTGGATGCAGCACACGAGCTCGACGTGGATGTCATCGTGACCGGCACCCGCGCGCTCACCGGCTTTCGCGCTTGGTGGACCAACTCCACGGCGGACCAGATCGTGCGCAATGCGGGCCTGCCCGTCTTTATCGTCCCGCAAGAAAACGACGAAGACGCGGATGACGACGATCCGGAATACTTCTAAGTAACTGCTAATATCTTTAGCCATGGCTCTGGAATCCGATTCTTTAAACAAGCGCACCCTCGGCCCCGCCGTGGGTAGCGCTGTTGTGGGCATCGCCCTGGGCATTATCACCATCATCGGCATCGCCCAGTTCTCCGGCAGCGATACCGTGCCCGAAGGCAATGCTGTCTCCGCCGATGATGCGGTGCTGGGCGGGCCTGAATACGGTTCCCGCAATTAGATGGGCGCACCGGCGTGCATGACCGGACCGATCAGCTCCCCCGCGGCCCCCACAGCGGTTCCTATTTACACCGCTACCGCGCACTAGCCCGCGCCCTGCGCCACCGCTGCGCGCGCCTTGCCCGGCCCTACCCGCTCGGCATTATTGCCTTGGGCCTTATCCTCGCGGTACAGCCGTGGGGGCTGACCGCCGCCGATACCAAACACGATCTCGCCGCCAACCCGCGGCACTTCCTGCGCGGCGCGCTTGATGCCTATACCGATATCTTTACCCTGGGGCAGCTGCAGAACCAGGCCTACGGTTACCTCTTCCCGCAGGGCCCCTTTTTTGTTTTAACCGAGCCCCTGCCGGATTGGATAGCTCAACGCCTGTGGTGGCTGTTGGTCTTAAGCGTGGGCTTTATCGGCTTTTACAAGCTAGCTACCCGGATTGGCCTGCGCGGCCGCTGGGTCTGGGTGGCGGCGATGCTCTATACGCTCTCCCCGCGCTCGCTATCCACCCTGACGGCCATCTCTTCTGAAACCTGGCCGGTCATGCTAGCCCCGTGGGTCATCCTGCCCTTCCTGCGGGAAAAACTCACCTGGCGCGATGCTGCCGCCGCCACGATTCCCGTGGCGCTGATGGGCGCAGTCAACGCCACCGCCACGCTCGCGGCGTGCACCCCGGCGCTTGTCATCGTGGTCTATCGCCGCGCCTTCAAGCCCGGCGCGGCCTGGCTGCTTGGCTGCCTGTGCGTATCCGCGTGGTGGATTGGCCCGCTTATAATCTTGGGCCGCTACGCCCCACCGTTTACGGAATTTATCGAATCTTCCCGCGTGACCACCCGGTGGCTGAACCTGCCGGAGATCCTGCGCGGGACGACGAGCTGGTCGCCCTTTGCGGATGCCGAGCGCATCGCCGGCAACGAGCTCGCGACCTCTGCCTTCTTTGTCCTTATCACCATGGCCGTGGCCACGATTGGCATGTATGGCTTGTGCCGGCTGCCCCGCGTGTGGTCCATCATGCTGATTACCGGCGTGGCGATTTTGGGCTGCCAGGCGGCGTGGTACCTCGACGCGCTCGATGGGGTGCTAGCCCCCCTGCGCAACCTGCACAAATTCGATCCGCTGGTGCGCATCCCGTTGCTGTTGGGCTTTGCCCGCGCCTGCCAGCGCCTGCCGCTGCCCACAGGCCTGCGGCCCACCAAGAAGCAGACGGTAGGCGCGCTGGTGCTGCTCGTCTGCATCAGCGCGCTCTCCCCGGCGTGGTCGCAGCGGCTGCTGCCCCTAGGCGCCTACGACGAGGTGCCGGACTATTGGCATGAGGCCACGGATTACATCAACGAGCACGCTGAAAATACCCGCACTTTGATCTATCCCGAGGCCTCCTTCGCCCGCCAAGAGTGGGGCTGGACCCGCGATGAGCCGGCGCAGCCGCTTCTTGATGTCCCTTGGGCCGTCCGCGATGCCATTCCCCTCGTGCCGCCGGAGGCCATCCGTGGCCTCGACGGGGTGATGGCAGTACTAGACGAGGACCCGGCCAGCGGCGTGCGCGCCTTGCAGCGCCTGGGCATCGGCGCGGTGATGGTGCGCCACGATCTTTTTGCCGCCGATAATGACACCTTGAGCAGCAAATTTGGCGGTGAAGTGCATACTTTTGGCGAGGTCGATGTGATCCTGCTCGAGCAGCATTCCATGGCTTTGACCTCAGACGATCCCGTCCGCGTGGCCGGTGGCGGCGAGGCGCTGGCCTTCCTCGATGCCCACGATGGCCCCGCCGCCCGCGAGCTGGTGGAAGGGGACGCCGATATCGTCACCGATACTCCCACGCTGGTAGATCGCAATTACGGCACTCTCCACGGAGCCGCCTCGGCGCCACTGTCCACAGACGATCCCAGCCACGTTTATAACCGCCTGCGCGATTATCCCTCCGCCGGCCCACTGACCACGGTGGAGACCCACGGCGGTGATGTCGAAGTCTCTTCTTCTGCCGCCGATGCCACCGCCTTTGGCGGCGCCCAGCCGGAAAAGTCCGCCACCGCCGCCGTCGATGGGGAAAATTCCACCGCCTGGTGGCCCGCACCCGGCGATGATGAGGGCTGGATCGAGCTGCGCGGTGGCTTTAACCAACCGCGCCTAAAACTCATGGCCACCAGCTCCACCACGGTGACGGTGCGCTCGGGCGGCGCGGCAGTAGAGGTGGATCTGCAAGCCTTTCGCTACAAGACGGTGCGCGTGCCCGGCGGTGATTCCCAGGCCATCCGCGTGGAATTATCCCACCGCACCGGCATCTCGGAACTGGAGGTGGAAGGCCACCCCATCGAGCGCGTGGTGACCGTACCGGATACCTCACCGAATGTGCACCAATTCTTCTTCCAGCAGATGGTGCACGATACCGGCGTGCTCATTCGCGATGTCACCGTGCCGCGCCGCATGGAAGTCACGGTGGATTCCACCAAGCCGTTGCTTATCGATTCCCACCGGTATTCCCCCGGCAGCACCCTGACCCTTGAGCCCGGCGTCCACCGCGTGCGCACCACCGGCGCGTGGGTAGCCATGACGGAAAAGGGCTGGTCCCCGCCGAGCGATTATCGCCTCACCGATTTTTCCATCGATTCTGCAGAGGATGAACGCCTGCTCATTACCGGGCGCGCCTTTAATAAGGGCCTGCGCGGTTTTATAGGCGATACCGAGCTCACCCCGTACGAGATCGATGCCGCTACCCAGGCGTTTATCGTCCCTGCGGGCACGCATGGGGAATTCCGCATGACCTTTAAGGCGCAGCCTGCCTACCGCGCCGCCCTGCTCTTTGGCGGCGCGCTCGGCCTGGCCACGCTGGGTTTCTGCCTGCTTTTCGCCGCGCGCCGTAGCCCGCAGCCCACCTGGCACCCGCATCCTGGTGGCATGGCCTCTGCGATGTACTCGCTGGCCTGCCTGGCACTGGTGGGGTGGCCGGCGGCGCTTGCGGGCATGGCCGCCTGGCTCATCGTGCGCTGGACCACCATTCCGCGGGCTTATTTGGCCAGCGGCGTGGTAGCCGCGGCCGGGGCCATCCTCGCCCGTGCCCCGTGGACCTCAGGGGCCTATGCAGGCGATTCCGTGCTGCTTATGTGCTTATGTGCCGCGGGGCTGGCCTGCCTTTTCGCCGCCGACGGCCCCGGCCCCGGACCCGGCCCCGGCCGCGGCCCATCAGAAGATCGCGGCCCGGGCGCTCGATAAGCGTGTAACTCGCCGCAGAAACCACAACGGTGCCCACCACCGTGACGGCAAGGATCACCCAAAAATCCAGCGGTTTCCCGCTAAACAGCGCCACCCCGGTCAGCGGGAAGGCTACAGCGAGAACTGCCACGTGCCACAGGAAAATGGAATAGGACCACGCGCCCAGCGCCTGCATGAGCGGCGAGGTAAGCCACGAGGTTCCACGTGGAACCAAGGCCACCGGCACCGCCACACACGCAGCAAATACCGCCCCGGCGATGATGCGGCGGGCAAATTCCGCCGGCTCCGGATGCACCAGCCCGGCCGGCCCAAACCAGTCCCGGCTCGACACCCACAGCACGAGCCCCGCCAGCACAACCCAGGCCCAACGCACCTGCAGAATGCGCGTCGTGCGCTTGCCGATGCCCCTTTCTTCCACCTCCGCCGCCAGCATGCCCACCGCGAACCAGGAGGCATAGGCCGGTGGCCAGATTTGCGAGTTAACCTGGTCCTCGGAATAGTCCGCGACAAAGGGGATAAATCCCCAGCCCCAGCTCAGTACCGCGGCACCGGCGATAACGGCCATGCGCCAGCGCTGCGGCAGGCCGCCAATGGCCCACACGAGGAGCGGTAGTACCAGGTAAAAGAAAAACTCCACGCACAGCGACCACAGGTGGGTAAGGCCCGGGGCAAGGCCATCGACCACATATATCTGCGTGGAGGTCAGGTTGGCGAGGATCTGGGTGGGGGTGATGGAGTGGGCATCGGGAAGCAGCAGCACAACCGCTACCACGCAGGCATAATAGGCCGGTGCCAAGCGCGCGATACGGGAGTGGGCATAGCCGCGCACCGTGTGCAGCCCGCGCCGGCGCCACAGGAGGAAGGCGCTGAGGGCGAAGAATACGGCGACGAAGAAATCGAAGCGCCCGGCAAATCCCCACCCGGTGCCGGTTTGGAAGGATACGTGGGTGACAATGATCCCTAATGCGGCAACCGCGCGTAGGCCGTCTAGCTCCGGCAGGTGCTGGGGTAGTCTTTTCACAGATGCCTGCGTGCGCACGCTTGCTCCTTTACCCCGGAAACCTGAAACTGATTGGATATAGTACTGCAATGAGCCGCTACCTTTGGCCACGCTCGCCACGGGCGTGGGTTGTCATTGCCGCAATCATTTTCCTCCTTATCGGTACCCTCGCGCCAACGCTCTACAATAACCGGACCCGCCCACTGGGCTTGGATAAAGATTTTTCCACCTCGAGCGGGCCCACCGACGCGGTGTGGATGGACGTGCGCGCCCTCATGGCCGGTGAAGCTCCCTCAGATACCACATCCAGCGATGACCCGCGCTGCACCGACAAATCCGCCCCGGTCTGGTGCTACCAGCACCACGAGCCGCTGACCCTGGAGCGCACCATTGCCACCGGCGAGGTCGACGATGATGACACCATCGCCACCACCGATTCCGTCACCAGCCTGCTTGCTGGAAAAGACAGGGACTCCCAAGAGGAAATCGCCACCATTGATCAGCACTCCGTGCTCAACCGCGAATCCACGTTCCCGGTAGCCGATCCTGTCAATAAATGGGCCCTCGCCTTGCCCGAGTTCAACGCCGATCTGACCCGGGAGGACTTCGAGCGAGACGGCCTGACCTATTTCTTCCCCTCCGGCACCGAGCAGCGCTCCTACGCATTTTTTGATTTCCTGGCCCAGGAATCCACGCCGATAGACTTCACCGGTGACTCAAAGGTGGATGGCATCCCCATCTATTCCTATCACCAGGATGTACAGCCGCTGCCGCTGAAGAACACCTTTAGCAATATCAGCGCAGATTGGGGCAGCACCACTAAAACGGACGAGCTGAAATCCGGCGATTTCCAGTTAACGGGTCCCGCAAGCCGTTTTTATGACCGCCACTCGCGCGAGCTCTTAGATCTAGATGCGGATGCCCCCGTCATTGTCGAGCCCTTTTATACCGTGGGCCGCGATATTTCGGTCGAGCCCACCACCGGCACCATCGTGGATGTCCGGGAAAACGTCAAGGTCTTTTTCGCCACCGATATCCAGCAGGCGGGAACCCTCATCGCAGAGGATGACACCGCAGATCGCTCCGTGCTGGCAGCAGATTTCCGGTGGTCAGAGGATACCCGCGCGGAGCGCCTCGCTGAGGTCCGCCCGGTAATCTACGCCATCCGGGGGCTTATGGCCGTTGGCTGGCTGGGCAAGGCCATCGGTGTTTCCCTGCTCATTTTCGCCGCCTACCAGTACATGCGCCGCCACCGTGACGCCCATGATGCCGCACACGCCTAGGCGCATCCTCCTCGGGCTATGGGGAATTATCCTCGTGGCCGCGGTGTGCTGGCCCTTCGCCCTGCCCGGCGAATTTCTCTGGCGCGATATGGTGCTCTTAAACGATCCAGGGCTTACCCCATCCGCGCTAGGTGCGGGAAGCCTGCCTGCCCGCAACGCACCCCAAGATGGATTTTTGGCCTTACTCGGCGGCGCGTGGGCCGCCCGGGTGCTCATCTTTGCCGCTGCCGGGGCCGCCGCGCTCACCGCGGCGGTGTGGTCTCGCGCCACGGTAGCGGCGCTGGCCGCGATGACCGTCGCGGTGGCCAATCCCTTTGTCATCGAACGCCTTCTCCAAGGCCAATGGTCCCTGGCCATTGCCGCCTGGCTGCTCCCGGTCATTGCCTGGGCGGGGCGCCGCCACAGCTGGCTGGCCTGGCTGGCCATGTGGGGCGCATCGCTTACCCCTACCGGTGGACTGTTCGCGGTGGTCACGGCCCTTTTTACCTGCCGGAAGCGAGTGGCCTTGGCGGGCTGCCTCTTGTGGCTGCCGTGGCTGGTTCCAGGCCTTTTCCAACCCGGCGTGCCTGGCGATGCCGCAGCCGCCGTCGCGGCCTTTTCCCCGCGGGCCGAAGAACACGTGGGCACGGTGGGCGCGCTGTTGCGACTCGGCGGAATCTGGAATGGTGAGGCCGCCCTGGGCTTGGCAGTGTTCGGCCTCTTCGTGGCAGTTCTCGCGCTGGCGGGCGCGCACCGCGTCCCGGCGCGCTTGACCGTCCTGGCTGCGCTGGGACTCGGCGGGGCGCTGGCGTGTTGGCTCTTGCCCGGCATGCTGGAATGGGCCATCGATAACGTTCCGGGGGCGGGTCTTTTCCGCGATAGCCACAAACTCACGATGCTCGCGCTGCCGCTATACGTCGCCTCCATCGGCGCGCTGCCGCAGATTCCGGCCGTGCTGGCGCTAGTGGCTGCCACCATCCAGGTCCTCCCCGCCCCGTCCCGCCTTGCCGTGCTTTCTCCCCGCGATACCGGGGTGGATGAGCAGTTGGTGCGCGATATCGACGGACGCCTGGCTTTTTTCCCCGAACGGCCCAATTTGGTGGAGGTTCCCACGGAAAATGGCGGCGTGCATGGGGAAGCGGCCCCGGGGGTCGCGGTCGATCCCTATTCCAAGGCGGTGCCCATGGTGGAATCCGGCGAGCTCAGTGTGGACGGTGAAGTCATCGATCAGGCCTCACCGCAGTACCGCGCGGCGCTGCGCGCCTGGCAGGACCGCGATATGGCAGGCCTTGCGGAACTTGGGGTGGGCGTCGTGGTGATAGATGGCGCCATCGCCGCAGAGACCAACGCCCCGCGCCCCGAGCTGCCGTGGACACTTACCGCCCTGTGGATGGTTTCCCCGCTACTAAGCCTTGGAGCAATTGCGCAAAGGCAGCGCCGGTCTTCTCCCACGAAAAGCGCGCGGCAAACTCCCGGGCATTAGAACCTAGGAGCCGACGCAACTCCGCGTTATCCAGTAACTCTTGGGTGGCCGCCACGAAGTCACCTTCTTCTTCTACAAGGATTCCGGTCTCACCATCGATTACGCTATCGCGCAGGCCAAATGCATAACCTACTGTGGGCACTCCATGTTGGGCGGCCTCCATGACGGCAAGGCCCCAGCCTTCTTTGTGGGAGGGCATGAGGTGGGCATCGGCACGCGCGAGCAAGGCGTGCTTATAGTCTTCCGTAACCTGGCCGCGAAAGCGCACGCGTTCTGTCACACCGAGCGTTTCGGCATAATCGCGCAGGTTCGATTCCCACCAGCCCGAGCCAATCACGTCCAATACCGCCCCCGGCGTGCGCGCCACCGTATCCATAGCGTGCTCGATCTGCTTGTGCGGGACTAACCGCGAGAGGGTCACCAGGTGCTTATCCGCCTCGCGCTCGAGGGAAGGCACGTGCGCCGGAATGGGGTCTAGGCCATTGGCGATGATCCGCGCACCGTCAATGCCGAGCGCCTCCAGATCCTCGCGCGAGGCCTGCGAGACCGTGACGTAGGTCGAATCCCGATATACCCGCGGTGCCACGCGCGATTCCAAGAACCAGCCCAACCGCCCGAGCACCGGACCGGCCACGGGCCATTGCTCGCGGTGGCAATGGTGGGTAAGTAATACCGTCGGCGCGCCGGAAATCAGGCGCGCGAAGAAGGGAATGCCGTTTTGGGTATCGATGACCACGTCGATGTCGCGCAGATCCCCCAGGCCCATTCTCCCGGCAGCAATGGCCATCCACGCGCGCGGGTACACGCCAAACTTGGCACCGCCGCGGCTATAGCGCACGCCATCGCGGACCTCCCGGCGCGCCGCATTCATGTGCTTAGAGGTGCGAAAGACCACCTCGTGGCCCTGCGCCGCTAGGTACTCCCCTACGCGTTCGAGGTAACGCTCGGAGCCACCGCCCTGCGGGTGGGCGGAATCGCGCCAGCATAGTAAAAGAATTTTCATCGTGGGGTATTAGCCTAGTGGTTTATGAAACACACCCGCGACATGGCCACGCTCTCCCGCTCTTGGGCGCTGCTGCGCTCTTTCCGCTTCGAGCAAACCCGCCCCGATATTTTCTACGGCGGCCTGGCAGAAGATACGGCCAGGTTGGTGGAGAACTTGGCCCGCGACTTGGGCGTGCCGCTTGCCGATGCCCTCGTGCTCGACGTAGGCGGCGGCCCCGGCTATTTTGCCGCAGCCTTCGCGGACCGCGGCGCGTCCTACGTTGGCCTTGAGCCCGATGCCGGGGAAATGTCTGCCGCTAATATCCACCTCAGCAATTCCGTGCGTGGCGATGGCACGCGCCTGCCCTTCGCAGATGATTCCTTCGATGTGGTCTATTCCTCTAATGTCGCCGAACACATCCCCCGCCCGTGGGATATGGGTAAAGAAATGCTGCGCGTTACCCGCCCCGGCGGCCTGTGCATCATGAGCTATACCGTCTGGCTCGGCCCCTTTGGCGGCCACGAAACCGGGCTGTGGGAGCACTACGTCGGTGGCGCCTTCGCCCGCGACCGCTATACCCGCCGCCACGGGCACCCGCCCAAGAATGTCTTTGGCACCTCGCTATTTAATGTCCCCTGCTCCGCCGGCCTCACCTGGGCCAAGTCCACCGGCGCGCTAAAGCTCGCCTTTCCGCGCTACCACCCCAGCTGGGCGTGGTGGCTAACCAAGATTCCTGGCCTGCGCGAATTCGCCGTATCCAACCTGACGCTGGTACTGCAACCAGACTAGGCCGCGCCACAGCTTGCGCCGAGGTTGTCCTGCTATACTGCCCAGAATGCCGGACCAACTACAAAGCTCACAGCTCTCCCCCACCGTTCGCGCAGCTCACCTGGGGTGGGCCGTGGCCAGCGTCGTCGCCACATTTGCCGGTGCGGCACTCATTGGTATCGCCAGTGGCCTCATTACAAAGAGCGGTTCCTGGGTGGCCTTTGGCATCGCCGTCGGCGGCGCCATCTTCGGCTTGGGAACGGTCTGGTACGGCTTTTCCCGCCGCTTGGGCTGATCGTGGCGCGATGCCGGGTTTGTGAAAGCCGAGCATTCCTTATGGCACCTGCTGTGGTGGATTCCCGTCGCCATTCTGGGCTCTGCTGCGGCCACGGGCGCCGTCAATGCATTACTGGGCAGCGAACCAGCCGGCAATAACCTTTCCGCCGGCCTAAAGATAAGCCCTGCTGCCACCATCATGGTGATACTCAGCACCGCGCTTGTCATTCCCCTGGTTGAAGAAGTTGCCTTTCGCCGCGTTCTATTGGATTGGTTGCAAAATACCATGCCCACCTGGGCGGCAGCGCTTATCACCATCGCTGTCTTCGCCCTCGCACACGGCATCCCCGCAGTAATGCTCTACATCGCATTCTTCGGCACCTTTTTGGTGCTCGCGCGCTTCTGGTTCAAGACCCTTACCGCTCCCCTGTGCATTCACATTGCAAATAACACGGTCGTGGCAATCACGGCTCTGGCGGGACTATCGGGCTAAGCAATCCCTGCGCAGCAGGAGAAAAACGCTAGTTCAGTAGCCGAGGTGGAAACTACGTCCAGAATGCTTCAATGTACCCAAAAGTACGGAAAGGTTTCTACAGTATTTTATGGACACAACTTCTGGCACCATGGAGAGAGTGAAGAGCTCTAACCGCAAGAAGATCATTGAAAATTTGGGCAAACCCCGCATTGAGCCGTATCTAGAGGCTGCAAATGGAAATGAGAAGCATGCACTTGCTCTTTATCGTTGGGGCGTTGAGATGACCGCCTCCGTTCAAGAAACACTGGGTATTACCGAGGTTTTTCTTCGTAATTCCATTGATACACAATTGCAAAAGTGGAACAGCGAACAACTTGGACAACGCAGTACCAGTTGGCTCCTCGAGGCCCCAGCAAGGCCTTTACGTAGCCTAACGCAAGGCAAGAGGTTAGAAGCTAAAAGGCGGGCTCAGAAGTCAGCAGATCGTCGCCCTGCTAGCCATTTTCGGCATGGGCAGGCGATTACACATGATGATGTGCTTGCTCACACGATGTTCGGGATGTGGAAAGATATCCTCCCTAATCATGCACCTGACGCAGATCCGGAAAAGACCGAAAATAAAAACCGCTTCACCTTATGGGAAGGGGCAGTAAAGGACGCTTTTCCTTTCGCAGATGATTCAAGTGGTAAAAAGACGTACTGGAGAGTTGCCCATCTGCACGATCTTCGGAATCGTGTCTCACACATGGACAGTTTGTTAAACGTAGATATTCTGGACGTTACCAAGGATGCCTTTACCCTAACAGAAAGTATTGATTCTGCATTAGCCAGTTGGTTGACCAGTACCAGTACTGTTAGTGCGGTACACAAGAAACGACCAATATAAGAAAAGGCCAACAGGCGCTTTTCGTCCTGTTGACCTTTTCAACCCATGACAAGGGAACCTGTCCTTGCCTTCTCTGATCCTTAGCATACATGATTTGCATACCTGTGCCAAACCGACCATCGAAGTTGGTGAAACTCTAAACTATTCGGGGTAGTTTCGCTGAAATGCTAACTAATTTGGCCCCAGAACACTTCACTCCGCCGGGAGTACTTCAGGATCTGCAGCGAGACGACGAGTAATGGCTGCAGATTGAGAGGGCGTAGGGTATCTCGTAATTCGATATCTCGGGCTATAGCAAAAGCTATAGCTTTTGATTCTCATTCTCCTGAAGCTTTTTGTTCTTAGACTCCTGGTACCTTTTGGTTGCAAGATAAGTGCTGAAGGCGCCCATTAACGCGCATGCACCGGAGCTGATCAAAAGTCCCGTAGACGGATTAGAGGTGGATATTGAGAAAATGAAAACCCCAACTCCAATAGTCAACGCAAACAAAGCTGCGATTAGTATTGATGATTCGCGCATATTTCCTCACAATCCTGGGACAGTATCTGTTTGCCCGTGACTGAACTACCCCGGATTTTATCCCTAGACATTTGCCTTGATTCCCAATTTATCCTAGGGGCCGTTCCGAGGCTTTCAAGATAAAAACTAGCATTTTCCATCCAAGATCGACCTCAGTACCGGTATTTCAGTGGTTTCATCGGCCCGGCCCTAGAAAATAGATTCCTCTTGGGGTTTAAAAGTCGTAGTAGAATAATAAGGGCCCCAACGAGTACTCGCTCGTTGAGACCCTCGGGTCTAAAGACCCACGTGAAGGATCGCGGTAACGAACTTCACGGTAGCGGTCACAAAGTTGAGGACTCCGCTCACCAAGTTAAGGATTGTAGTTCCTTTGGTGGCGGGGTCTTTTCCGTTGTAACTGGGTGTATCGGTTTAACCCCAACAAAGATCTAACCCCAGAGCTTTACGCTGCTGGGGTTAGCTTTATGCGGGAATTACCGCGGATGAACGCGTTTGGAAGCGGCGTCCTCCACGCGCTTCTTCAGGGCGCGGAACTGGTTCCACACTTCCTCGGGCACGCGAGAGCCCAGGAAGTTCAGGTACTCGGCGTTGTCTTGCATATCGCCTTCCCATTCCTTCGGGTCAACGTCAAGGGCGGCGCGAACGTCGTCGACATCGAAGTCAAGGCCTTCCAAGTCGATGTCCTCGGCGCGGGCGGTCCGTCCGACCACCGTGTCCTCGGCCCCTACGTTGCCTTCGATGCGGTCGATGATCCACTTGAGAACGCGGGAGTTCTCGCCGAAGCCTGGCCACAGGAAGCGGCCGTCGTCGCCGCGGCGGAACCAGTTCACCAGGAAGACTTCCGGCATGCGGTCGCCGCCCTTTTTGCCCATGTCAACCCAGTGCTGCAGGTAGTCACCGGCGTTGTAGCCCATGAACGGCAGCATGGCCATCGGGTCGTGGCGCAGCGCGCCAACTTCGCCCTCTGCGGCTGCGGTCTGGCCGGAAGATAACAGTGCACCGATCATGGTGCCGTGGTTCCAGTCGAAGGACTGGGTAACCAGCGGAACCGTGGTCTTGCGGCGGCCGCCGAAAAGGATGGCATCAATCTTGACGCCCTTCCAGTCATCGTATTCCGGCGCGGCGGTGGGGCACTGGGAAATCGGCACGCAGTAGCGGGAGTTCGGGTGAGCTGCCTTGGTGGACGATGCCGGCGTCCAGTCCTCACCGGTCCAGGAGATGAGGTGCTCTGGTGCCTCGTCGGTCATATCCTCCCACCAGACATCGCCGTCATCAGTAAGCGCAACGTTGGTGAACAAGGTATTGCCCGGCTTCATGGTATCCATGGCGATAGGGTTGGAGTCGTAGTTGGTGCCAGGGGCAACGCCGAAGAACCCGTTTTCCGGGTTTACGGCGTAGAGGCCGTCCTCGCGCAGGTGCAGCCAGGCGATGTCATCGCCCACGACCTCAGCCTTCCAGCCCGGAATGGTGGGGGTGATCATGGCCAGGTTGGTCTTACCGCACTGAGATGGGAATGCGGCGGCGACGTGGTAGTTCTTTCCTTCAGGGTTCGTCAGCTTCAGGATGAGCATGTGCTCAGCCATCCAGCCTTCTTCCTTGGCCATGACGGACGCGATGCGAAGCGCGTAGCACTTCTTGGCCAGGATGGCGTTGCCGCCGTAGCCGGAACCGTAGGACCAAATCTCCTTGGTCTCTGGGAACTGGGTGATGTACTTATTGTCGTTGCACGGCCAAGCAACGTCCTCTTCGCCTGGCTGCAGCGGAGCGCCGACGGAGTGGAGGGCGTGGACGAAATCGCCGTCCGTACCAATCTTGTCCAGTGCTTCTGCGCCCATGCGAGTCATGATGCGCATGGACAAGACCACATAAGCGGAATCGGTCAGCTGCACGCCGAGCTTGGGCTCTGGATCGCTGATCGGGCCCATGCAGAAAGGAACGACGTACATGGTCCGGCCCTTCATGGATCCACGGAAGGCCTCCGTCATTTCTTCCTTCATGGCCTTTGGCGGTGCCCAGTTATTGGTTGGGCCCGCATCTTTTTCCTTCGAGGTGCAGATGAAGGTGCGGGATTCCACGCGGGCAACGTCCGCAGGGTTGGACCGCGCCAAGTAGGAATTCGGGCGCTTTTCCTCATTTAGCTTGATGAGGGTGCCTTTATCGACCAGCTCTGCGGCGAGGCGGTCAGCCTCTTCCTGCGAGCCATCCACAAAAGCCACCTCGTCCGGCTGGAAAAGCTCAACGCTTTCATTAATCCAGTCGATCAGTTTTTGATTGTCTGTAGGCAGCTCTCCAACGAGGCCCTGAATGGTGGCGGTCATTAAAAATTCTCCTCTGGATAGGATGTGAAAATCGGGGCACATCACGGCCCAACTTTGCCTTCCGCCTCCAGATTAACCGGCAGAGCCAAAATATTGGTCACATTAAGTGTCATTTTTCCCACTCCGGTTATATCCACCGCCGTGAGCGGACGTTTACCAAGCGCACCGCGAACAATTGTGATTTTAGGCGTGACACCCTCCACACCATTCCGGGGGTGCCAAAGTGCCCCATTCTTCCGCTCCGCGCCACAAAGCACCACCCCCGTCAAAGCCTCCGGTCATCCCCCTCCCCCATACGGCGGGGAAAATACCCGGCGCGGCATATTGCTTGCCATGCCTGGACAGGGAAAAATAGGGCGCAATGAATAGCACGGATAATTCTCAAAACACCCCTGCCGGAGAAATGCCACCGGGTCGCCCGCCGCAAACGGACTTCAATGCGGTCTTTGACAATGACCTGGACTACCCGCGCCTGGGCAATGTCACCTTTCGCCGCGGCACGCTCACGGATAACCAGCACCAGCTTTTTGAACAGCGCTGGCCCGAACTGGGCCGCGTCTTAAGCGATGAGCTTATCGATGTCGCTGAGTGGTTCGGCCGCACCGGCGCCAAGACCATCGTGGAAATCGGCTCCGGCACCGGCACCTCCACCGCGGCCATGGCACCGCTGGAGCAGGACACCAATATCATCGCGGTAGAACTCTATAAGCCTGGCTTGGCCAAGCTCATGGGCCAGATCGAGCGCGAGGGCATCGATAATATTCGCATGATCCGCGGCGATGGCGTGGAGGTCATGGTGCGCATGATTGCCCCAGAATCCCTGGACGGCATCCGCGTCTTCTTCCCAGACCCCTGGCCCAAGGCGCGCCACCACAAGCGCCGCATCATCCAATCCGGCACGCTCAACCTCTTTGCCTCCCGGTTGAAGAAGGGTGGCGTCCTGCACGTTGCTACCGATCACGCCGGTTATGCCGAATGGATAGATGAGCTCGTGCACGTCGAGCCCAGTTTGGAGTACAAGGGCTGGCCGTGGCCAGACTGCCCGCAATTGGTAGATCGCCAAATCATCACCAAGTTTGAGGGCAAGGGCCTGGATAAAGAACACGTCATTACTGAATACCTGTGGGAGAAGAAGTAAATGAGCACCTATCTACTGGTGTGGGACGCACCCAATATGGATATGGGGCTCGGCTCCCTGCTCGGCGGGCGCCCCACTGCGGCGCACCGCCCGCGTTTTGATGCCATCGGCCGGTGGCTGGTCTACCGCGCGTTAGATGTCGATGCCGATCCGCAGGCCGCAGTATTTACCAATGTCTCCCCCGGCGGCGCCGATGTGATTCGCCCCTGGGTAGAGGCCATCCGCAATGTGGGCTTTGGCGTCTTTGCCAAGCCGAAGATCCACGAAGATGATGACGTGGATCCAGACATGATCGAGCACATTGAAAAACTGCGCGCTGATCTCGCCGGCGTCGTGGTCGCCTCTGCCGATGGCCAGAACTTTCAACCCTTGCTGGAAGAGCTCATTGATGAAGGCCTGCCCGTTACCGTCCTGGGTTTCCACGAACACGCCTCCTGGGCCGTGGGTCACGCCGAGATCGAATTCGTTGACCTAGAAGATATTGACGGCGTCTTCCGCGAGCCGCTGCCCCGCGTCAACCTGGATAACCTGCCTGAAGGTGGTGCATGGCTCCAGCCATTCCGCCCGCTGGCTGCGCTACTAAATAATAGCTAGGAGGCTTATCCCACATGTTTGAAAAATGGGGACGATTTTCCTATGCGCACCGCAAGGTCATTCCCATCGTCATCCTCGGTGCCATCCTTGCCCTCTTCGTAGGTTTTGGAACCCAGCTCGAGGAACGCATGAGCCAGGAGGGCTGGGAGGACCCGAATGCGGCATCGACAAGCGCGGCGCAGATCGAACAGGACACCTTCGGCCGCGATAATTCCGGCGACGTGGTTTTGCTCTTTAGCTCGCCCGATGAGAACTTCGATGCCGCCAAGGAGCACTTGGCGCAGCTCAAAGAGGATTACCCGGATCAGATTGACTCTGTCACCAGCTATTTCGATAGCAAGAACCCCAACCTGGTCAATGATGATCACTCGCTGGCCTTTGCCGCCATTGGGCTTAAGGGCGATGACGAACAAACGCTGAAGGATTTCCGCGCCATCGAGAGCGCGCTGACGGATACTTCCGCGCCGGTCAAGGTTGCCGGCGCTACGGCCGTGGCGGACGCCCTCGATGAAGGCATGGCAGAAGATATTGCGCGTGCGGAAAAAGCCGCACTCCCGCTCGTTGGACTGCTGCTCCTCGTGGTCTTTGGTTCCGTGGTGGCGGCGTTCATGCCGCTTATCGTCGGTGGCCTATCCATCCTGGGCTCACTGGGAATTTTGGCCATCCTGGCCGGTTTCCTGCAGGTCAACGTCTTTGCCCAAGCAGTAGTCACGCTGCTGGGGCTGGGCCTGGCCATCGATTACGGCCTATTTATGGTCTCCCGCTTCCGCGAGGAACTGGACAAGGGAAGCTCCACCAAGGATGCGGTGGCCACCACCACCGCCACCGCCGGGCAAACAGTGGTCTTTTCCGCGGCGATGGTCGCCGTCGCGCTCTCCGGACTCTTCCTCTTCCCCCAGGCCTTCTTGAAGTCCGTTGCCTATGGCTCGATTTCCGCCGTCGGCCTGGCGGCCCTGCTGTCCGTCACCGTCCTGCCGGCCCTGTTTGGCATGCTCGGGCCCAAGATCGATCTGTGGTCGGTGCGCCGCACCTCCCGCACGGCCCGCACCATTCAGGACACCTGGTGGTACAAGCTGCCGCGCTGGGCCATGCGCCGGGCCAAGGGCCTGACCCTGGCCATCTGCGGCCTGCTCATTGCGCTGGCGCTGCCTATCATGAGCATCACCTTCGGCGGTATCAACGAGACCTACCTGCCACCCAACCACGACACCCGTGTGGCGCAGGATAGCTTCAACGACGAGTTCCCTGCCTTCCGCACGGAGCCGGTCAAGCTCGTGGTGGAAGGCGCCACCAACGAGCAGCTTGTCGATGTCGTCATGCAAGTCCGCGGCCTCGATGGCCTTACCGAACCCATGGGTCCATCGACCGCTACCAAGGACGGGACTACTGTCCTTTCGGCCGGCATTAAGGACCGCGAGGACTACGCGCGAATCGTCCACGAGCTCGAGGAGGTCACCGCGCCCGAGGGCGTCAACCTTTATGTCGGCGGCACGCCAGCCATGGAGGTGGAATCGCTCGATGCGCTCTTCCACAAGCTGCCGTGGATGGCACTGTACGTCGTACTCGCCACCTTCATCCTGATGGCATTAGTCTTTGGATCCTTCGTGCTGCCGATTAAGGCCATTGTCATGACGCTTCTGACCCTGGGTGCCACCCTGGGCATCCTCACGCTCATGTTCGTCATCGGCGTGGGCTCTGGCGCGCTGAACTTCTCGCCCGGCCCGCTGATGAGCCCCATTCTGGTGCTGATCATCGCCATCATTTATGGCCTGTCTACCGATTACGAGGTCTTTTTGGTCTCCCGCATGGTGGAGGCGCGGCGGCGCGGCGATTCCACGGACGAGGCCATCGCCGCAGGCACCGCGCATACTGGCGGCATCATCACGGCAGCGGCCCTGATTATGATCGTGGTGGCGGGCGCGTTCGGCTTCTCCGATATCGTAATGATGAAATACATCGCGTACGGCATGATTTTTGCGCTGCTTATCGATGCCACCATTGTCCGCATGCTCCTCGTCCCCGCCGTCATGCACCTGCTGCGCGAGGATAACTGGTGGGCGCCTAGCTGGCTGCACCACTTGACCACTAGGCTTTCAGGTAGTACCACCCGCCGTGGGAAGACCATTCCCTTCAGTGAGTTAAAGCGGCGTCTTGAAGGAGATAAATAATTGAA
Source organism: Corynebacterium sp. KPL2680 (assembly GCF_040225675.1). Lineage (NCBI taxonomy): Bacteria > Bacillati > Actinomycetota > Actinomycetes > Mycobacteriales > Corynebacteriaceae > Corynebacterium > Corynebacterium sp. KPL2680. The sequence continues at coordinate 4,417 of NZ_JBEHFM010000024.1, read as the reverse complement.
AAATTGGCTGCAAGTTATCGCCTCGCTCATAGTCCTAGCCATCCTCATCTACGTCTTCCGCGATGAGCTGGACTTTTTGAGCGAAGGTTTCTCACGTCTCTCCCACGCCGAACCAGGGCCGGTAACGCTCGTGGTCGTTGCTTCCATCCTCTCCGTCGTGGCGATGGGCGAGGTCATGCGCCTGCTCATCCGGGCCGGTGGCGTGGAAGTAGAGGACACAGAAACCGCCGCGCTTACCTTTGCATCCAATTCCTGGTCCACCACCATGCCCGCGGGCCCAGCCTTTTCTGCCATTTTGACCTTCCATGTGCAGCGCACCTGGGGCGCCTCGGTGGTCCTGTGCGGTTGGTTCTTCGTGCTCTCCTCCGCTATTTCCACCTTGTGGCTGGTGCTCATTGGTCTTGGTGGCGTGCTCTTCCTCAACGCCAATATGGCCCTGTGGTCCCTCATCGGCACGTTGGCAGCGATGCTGGCGCTCTCCGGCGGGCTTTTCTGGCTGAGCAATCACCCCGAAACGCTGGAGCGCTGGGTAAAAAAGCAGCGGCTGGTAAAAGGCTCGAAGCGCGAAGCCCTGCTCGAGCACGTGGAAAGCCTCAAGGAAGTACACCTCACCCGCCGGCAATTCGCCTGGGCATCGTTCTATTCCTTGGCCAACCGCCTCATTGACATGCTCGCGCTCTGGGGCTGCGTTTGGGCCGTAACCGGCCAAATGCCCACGACCGATTCGGCCGATAACACCACCACCATCGCGGGCGTCGCGCTGGCTTACCTCACCGCCAAGCTGGCCGGCTCCGCCCAGGTCACCCCAGCGGGTCTGGGCACGGTGGAGGCGGCGATCATCGCCACGCTCGTGGCCACGGGCATGACCGCGGTCGATGCCACCAGTACGGCTATTATCTACCGCCTTATCTCTTTTGCCTTCATCACCGCTATTGGCTGGGTCATTTACTTCTGGCACTATGCCCGCAAGGGCATTACCTACGCCACGCTATCCCGTAAAGAAAAAGAAAAGGAAACCGTATGACTTCAACGCGTATCGCTCCGCTCATTGACATCATCGCCTTGATGATTTTCGCCATCGCCGCCCGCCTCGCCCACGGTGGACTGAGCTTTTCCAGCTGGGTCGATGCCTTCTGGCCCTGGGCGGTAGGCGCGCTCATCGGCTGGGCCATCATCCTCGCCACCAAGGTCCAGGGCAAGTGGAAAGAGGGCCTTGTAGTGTGGCTGTCTGCCATCATCGGCGGCATGGCCCTGTGGATCATGGTCAATGGCCGCCTGCCCCATTGGAGCTTCCTCATCGTGGCGACCGTGATGTCCGCCCTGTTCTTCTTTGGCTGGCGGCTATTCGCCCGCAAGCATTAAATCTTAAAATATCCCCGCTAACCAGAGCTGAGGTTGCCCGCAAATCGTGGACACGTAGTGGAGCTGCTTAGGGGTTAAGCAGCGGCCTTCTTATTACCATTTTGATCAGCGAGCTGAGCTTCAAAATCGACGGGGCTTACCTCTCTATGGACGAGTGGCGACGGCACCGGTTGTAGACGACTTCAATCCAGTAAGTCACAGCCTGACGCGCATCATCGCGGGTTGGCCAGCGCTTCCGGTCGTAGAACTTAAGTCTTAAGCGTCGACTAGAACGACTCGGCCATCGCATTGTCAAAGCAGACACCAGTACGGCCGACCGATTGTGCAACACCCAGGTTGCGGCACACCTCCCAAAGCTTCTCACTAGTGAATTGCGTTCCGCGGTCGGCGTGAAAGACAAGCCCATCAGCAACGTCACCGCGGAGGTATATGCGCCATCTGCAGGGCCCGTTCGACCAGGGAAGTATCTTGAACGCTATCCATAGCCCAGCCCAGTACCCTGCGGGAATGGCCATCGCGGACCGCGCACAAATACAACCAGCCTTCACCAGTGCGCAGATAAGTAATATCTGACATCCACACCCGGTTAAGCTCACCGGCATCAAACATGCGCTTGACCAGGTCAGGAAGACTCGACTTACGCTTGGCTTGAATCGTTGTCACTGGGACAAAGGTCCTGTGGTGAAATCCCCTTTTAATCCCCATCATGCACATCCGTTTAGCCACAGTATTTTCGGTTAAGCGCAATATGGTAGCGCTCACCTAGTTCTGCGGTGATCCGCGGAGCACCGTAGACCTCGTTGGAGTCTTTCCAAATCTGATGAATCTTGCGATCAACATCATCGTAAAATGCCGCACGATCATCATTACCGGATAAGCGTTGCTGCTGCATATGGGCCCATGTGTAGTATCCAGACCGAGACACTTTTAATAGCCGGGCCATGCGTTTGATGCTGTAGTTCGCCTTCTCTGGCGGCATTAGTTCGAACTTTTCTGATCGCTTTGCCTTAAAGCGAAGAAGGCTGTCGCTTGTGACAAAACTCGTTATCCATCTTCGCTTCTGCTAATTCACGGCGCAGACGAGCATTTTCAGCGCGAAGATCGGCCTGGCTTAGCCCATCTGATGCTCCTTAAGCGTTCGCGCTCATTTTTTACCCACCGGCCTAAAAGGCCTGGTCCGACGCCGATTTCTTTAGCCACATGAGCGATTGGGCGCTGCGACTCAATCACAAGATTCGCGGCTTCACGTCGATACTCAGGTGTGTATTTCTGGCGTTGTTGATTCACAATGAACATCCTCTCTTACGGACACAAGATCCGCACAAAATAGGGTGTCCACTAAACGAGGGTAACCTCATAGCTGCGTGTCGAGGGGGGCGTCGAGTAAACCTTCTCGTCGCTTCACTAACGGCGAAGCAATTCTGCAGCTTCCGGCGCCCCAGCCTTTGCTAGCGAGTCAAGTACGTCATCAATGGTTCTTGGAGGGTTTTTAAAAGCAGCAGTTGCGTAGGTGATTGCTTGATGAACTAGCGGGCCGCAGAGATCGATTTGGTCGCAAAGGAACTCGTCTGCGGATTGAACCTCGACGTCGTAGTTTTTCAATTCGGTCTCTGGAAAATCGCGCTTATTTTCCGTGACGATCACCTGTGCACTGCATCGGATGGCTGCAGCGCGGACGTGCCTGCCATCTGGATCTGGAAGATGGAGCGCTGAAATCAGATCCTCGTGCCCCGTCACGAGGCAATCATCGACCGCCTCGCACATGAGTGTCCTGGTTCTGGCAAGTCTGTTCGGATCAAGATCAGGCCGATTTGTCTGCAAATTGTCGAAGACCTCGTCCAGGATCGTGTCTGTCCACCGTGCTTGAAAAATCCCGGTGTTCGCTAACCGGATCAGAACATCGCGCAGCATGCTGGGGTAGAGCACATTCGCGTCGTAGACCACCGTGAAGCCGCTCATTCATACAGTCCTAATTCATCGGAGAGGATTGCGAGCTTATCGGCAGCGGCGCGCTGTTCAAGGGCTCTCCGGTGCTTAAAATCCTGCACATCAGAGGCGTATAGACGCCGGTGGGTGCCTACCTTATGCCCTTTGAGTATGCCCTGATCCAGAAGCTTGACGACATGCGGGCGGGAAACGTTCAGCAGGTCTGCCGCCTGCTGCGTGGTCAGCTCTGCACTTGTGGGAACAATACTGACGGTGCGCCCGGCGGCAGTGTTAGCCAAAATCTCGCGGAGTAGTTCGGCAACATCACGGCGCAGACGAATTGGTTCGTTTGTCCCCTCAGTGATGACATCGACCTCGCCGAGGTCTGTGTCCCCTGCAAGGGCGCGGTTAAGTTTTCGAAGGGCTTTCTGGGCTGTTGCCTTAGTATGGGCTGCGCCGTTGTCTTGTGCGTGCGTCATGGTCCTATGCTAACCGTTAAACGAAATAAACGAAACGCTCGACATTTCGGAGGGACAGCAGGGTGGAAGGGGGCCAGCGTTTTTATTGCGACAAAAAGAGTGCGACGGTGATGGTTGGACGTGCCAACGCTACGCGAAAAAGAAACTTTCGAGCCCCGGGTGAAGTGCCCCGGGTTTTGTTCCTAGGCATTTGCCTTGTTTTCCATTATTGCCTGTTGCGGGGTCTTCTTCCAAAATTCGGTTTCCACCTCGGCTGGGGTTCGGTATCCCAGGCTTTGGCGGAGCCTTGTCTCGTTCCACCATGACACCCACTCGAACGTCGCAATTTCTACCTCGACAACATCATTCCAGCTGCGAGTATGGATAAGTTCGTTCTTGTAGGAGCCGTTAACGTTTTCAGCCAGAGCATTGTCATATAAGTCACCGACACTTCCGGTGGAAGCTGTAATGCCGTGCTGGGTAAGTCGCTCGTTGTAGACAACGCTGACGTACTGCGATCCGTGATCCGAATGGTGAATGAGACCTGTTGTTTCCTCAGCACATACGATCGCCTAGTTAAGAGCTTGCAGCGGCAAAGGGACCTGACCCCCATTTGGTGGACACCTGATATCCAGCCCAGTCGAGCTGGGAAGAAAGGTAATCTACCACCA
>NZ_JBEHFM010000023.1:0-26117 GCF_040225675.1 Corynebacterium sp. KPL2680 | reverse complement strand
GGGTTAGCAAGAAGCTTCTTTTCAATCGCATCAATCTTGGCCTTATCAGCCGGATCTCGTCGTGCCACACTAGTCATACTGGCTTAACTCCTTATGTAGGTTGGGAACCTACACACAAACCATTAGATATTTTCGCACAATAAGTTGGCCAGCACGGGGACCTGAGCCCAGGATTCGGTATCTCAAGCTTTGGTGGAGCGTAGCCGCGTTCCACCGTGACACCCACATGAACGCCACGACTTCCGTCTGAAAATCGTCATCCCGCTTCTAGGTACGGATGAGTTCAGTCGCGTAGGAATGGTTAACGGATTTTTGCAGTAGGGCACTGCCACAAGTGTGCCTAGTTATTTCATGGAGTCCCAGAGTTGTTGAGCGCCTTCATCGTCCCAGAGCACGACATTGCCCACGACGGTGTCCTGGAACCCGCCGATGGGGACGGTTTCCGTATCCACGCCGGAGCCCATCGCAAGCGCTACGCGGGCCAGGTGCCATACGTGGTCGCCATCGCCCACGATGAAAGAGGAGGCGGTGTGGTTAATCAGGGAAATCGACCGGAAGGGGTTAATCAGCGTCGCTGGGGAAGTGATCTTGTCTAGCAGCGCCGCGAAGAATTCGCGCTGGCGCTGCACGCGGTCGAGATCGCCCATTGCGGTGGCGCGGGTGCGCACATAACCCAGCGCATCGCTTCCCTCTAGCTTCTGGCAGCCTTCCTGCAGATCGATGCCCGCCAGCGGGTCATTGATGGGCTCTGCAACGCAAATATCAACGCCGCCGACGGAATCGACCACATTGGCCAAACCACCCATGCCGATTTCGGCATAGTGATCAATGTGCAGGCCGGTATTGCCCTCCACGGTTTGCGTGAGGAGCTTTGGCCCGCCGTAGGCAAAGGCGGCGTTGATCTTATCCATGCCGAAGCCGGGTACTTCCACGTAGCTATCGCGCGGAATGGAGACCAGCTGGGCTTGGCCGGAGCGCGGGATATGCAGGAGCATGATGGTATCGGTGCGTCCCTCGCCCACATCGCCACCGGTGCCGAGCGCTTGTTGGTCTTCTTCGGATAGGCCCTGGCGGGAATCGGATCCCACCAACAGCCAATTGGTGCCAGAGGTATTGGCCACCTGCTCATCCGGGAGGGCATCCACGCGGGTCAGGCGCGTATCGGCCCACAGCGCGAAGATAAGGCTGCACACCACGACGAAGAGGACAAAGATGCCGGCGCAGCCAAAGAATCGTTTGACTGGATTGGTCTTTTTCCGGCGACTGTGTGGCTTGGAATGGTGGCGGGGCGGTTGCTGCGCTTGCTGTGGCTGGTAGCGCTGTTGCAACTGCTGCGGCGATTGCGGCTGCGATCGTTGTGGTCGCCGTGGCGGCTGTTGCTGTGGCTGTTGTGGCCGCTGTGGTGGTTGCTGCGCGGAACGCTGCTGCTGGGCCCGGTACTGGCTGGGGTAGCGGGTAGGAGTTTCTTGGCGTGGGATATGCTGCTGCGGCTCGGCACGATTCGTGCGCGGCCGGCGGCGAATGGGCCGACCGTAGCGGTCCTTGAGGGGACGGCCATCGGCCCCAAGGACGAACTCACTGGATGAGCTATCGCCAGCGCGGCGCGCCTCCCGATGCGGATCTCGTCCTGATTCAGTCATGCGCTATACCTTACAAGGCGCCGGCCAATTCCCCCGCTTTCTCCGCGAGCAAGCCACACTTAAAGTACAGAAAGGCCGAAGGAATAGCCGAGGAAAGCGATGGCATCGATAAGAAAGTGCGCGATGATAAGCGGCCACACGCGGCCGGTGCGGTGATAGTAGTAGCCGTAGATTATGCCCATGATGATATTGCCAAAGCCGGCCGATACCCCCTGGTACAGGTGATATGAACCGCGCAGGATGGAACTTGCCGCCAAGGCGGCCGGCAGCGACCAGCGCGCCTGGCGCAGCCTGGTCATCAGCCACATGACCACCACGGTCTCTTCTGCAAAGGCATTGGCGGCGGCCTTGATGAGGGATACCGGGATTTCTAACCACGCATTGTCGAAGTCACCGGGGATGACCTCTTTGCTCCAGCCAAACTGCACCGCGACGAAATACAAAACGAGGCCTGGGATGCCAATGAGCGCGGCTAGTCCCGCGCCGTGCAACCAATCAGAGGCGCGGTAGGCGGCGGGTTTAATGTGGTCTTGTGCCAGCAGGAAAAGTGCCAGCGCACCATAGGCAAAAAGGACCGCCGCCGAGCACAATTGCAGGCCCAAATCCACCCACGCCAGGCTGGATTGGCTGGAGTTGAGTGTGACGGATTGCTCATTGAGCAACTGCGGGGCGGCCAGTGAATTGATAAGCCGCAGCACCGCCCGGACCCCGGAAATACCAAAGGTCAGGGTCAGGACGATGAGTAGCTCGGCGCGGAGGTTCTTGGTCATGGGTGCAGGATGTGGGCGAGGCCTAAAAGTTGGGCATCGGAAAGCGTAATGCCTCCCACATGCACGCCGACGGGCGGGTGCGCGGGGATGGCCCAAGGAACGGAAATGGCGGGCAATTGGGCCATATTAAACAGCGAGGCCCAGGGGGACCAGCGCGTTTGGGCGTCGAAATTCTCCGCGTGCGGAAGGGACAGGAAATGCCCCCGCGGCGGGGGATCCGCGGTGAGCATGGGCGTGATAATGGCATCGACCCGCCACTGCTGCGCCAAGAGCTCCGGAAGGTGGCGGACATGGCGCTGCGCGGCGCTTAGCTCGGCGGCGGTTACGGTAGCGCCTTGCTGGGCCACCCAAGCCGCGTAGCCTTCTGCCTGCGGCAGCCCCACAAATCTGGAGGTAAAAATCTCGCGGAAGTGCGCAAATGTGGCCGCTGCCTGCCGATACGGCGCAATGGGGACGACCTCGAACCCCGCGGCGCGCAGCCGATCTGCGGCCTCGCGTGCCGCCCGCAGATGGTGGGCCTCCACCCGGGTCGCGGCAAAAAGCGGCTCCAGTAAGAGCCCAATGCGGGCGCGCGGGGTGATCATGCGGTGGCCGTGCAGGAACGCATTATCGGCCACGGTGCGGGTAATAAACCCCTCCGTGCCGAGGTTGCTGCCCGCAGGCTTAAACCCCACGACCCCGCAGGCCGCGGCGGGAACGCGAATAGAACCGCCGCCATCGCTGGCCTGGGCCGCGCGCACGAGGCCGCGGGCTACCTGGACGGCCGCGCCGCCAGAAGATCCGCCCGGGGTGCGGCCTGGATAAAGGGGATTATCGGGGTGGGGAAGATCCACAGGCTCCGTATCGACGCGCAAGCCCAACTCCGGGGTGGAGGACTTGCCAATGAACGTCGCGCCCTGCTTTTCCAATGTCGCGATGAACGGCTCGCTGACCGCGGGATAGTACGTGCGCTTGGCATTGCCCAAAGTGGTGGGCATGCCCGCGACATCGTTGAGATCCTTTGCAGATAGGACCCACTCGCGCAGCCCGCCGGTGCGGGTAGGCGCGCGTTGCAGATCCAGGTAGGTAAAACCGTGCTCTGCGGGGCTCATGCCCTGCACCTCTGCGCGCAGTCGTTCTATGGAAAAGTCCATGGCGCACCAGTCTAGTGGGCTAAGGTGACGGGCATGACTACAACCATCGCTTTCTTAGGCCCCGCCGGTACGTTCACGGAGGCCGCCGTGCACAAATTCGCCGCCGAGTGGGAAGCACGCGGGGAGACCGTAGAGACCCTGCCGGTGGACTCGCCATCGGCGGCGGTGGCGGCCGTGCGCGCTGGGCAGGCCGATTATGCCTGCGTCGCCATAGAAAACTCCGTGGATGGTGCGGTGACGACGACCTTTGATGCACTGGTAGAAGGCGATCCCGTACAGATTTACCGTGAGGTAGATATCCCCGTTACCTTCAGCATCATGACAAGGCCGGGAACGAAAGACATCACGCGCCTGAGCACGCACCCTGTGGCCTTCCAACAAATCCGCGGCTGGGTAGCAGAGAACTCACCGGGCGTGGAATTCGTGCCGGCTAGTTCGAATGCGGCGGCGGCGCAGGCCGTAGCGCGCGCCGAGGTCGACGCTGCGGCGGCGCCAGCGCGGGCGGCTGAAATCTTCGGCCTAGAAACCAGGGCGAGCGGCGTGGCTGACGTGCAGGGCGCGGCCACCCGCTTTGTGTTGGTGGGCCTGCCGGGGCGCCCGACCGCGCGCACCGGCCAGGATCGCACCAGCGTCATTTTCACCCTGCCCAACCAGCCGGGAACCCTGGTGGGGGCCCTGCAAGATTTTGCCTACCGTGGGGTGGATCTCTCCCGGATTGAGTCACGGCCGACGCGCCAAACCTTTGGTAACTACCGCTTCTATGTGGACTTGATTGGGCATATTGATGACCAGCCGGTTGCTGAGGCCCTGCGCGCGGTGTGGTTGCGGGCGGAGGAACTGCGCTTTTTGGGCTCCTGGCCCACCGCGACGCCCGCCGGCCACCCACCGCGGGACCTGGCAGAGGCGGATGCCTGGGTGGCGAGGGCGCGCAGGGGTCAATAATCTGGACGCATGACTGGAAGAATCATCCTGCTGCGCCATGGCCAAACCCATTCCAACGTCTCCCGGCTGCTTGATACCCGGCCGCCGGGCGCGGAGCTTACGGATCTGGGGCGCAACCAGGCCACGGAGGTGGGCCGGGAGCTAGCGGGTTTTGTGGGCGAGCGCGAGGTCGAATTCAAGTGCTCGATTGCGCTGCGGGCGCAGCAGACCGCCACCTTGGCGGCGCGCGCCTTTGAACAGGAGCGGGGCCTGCCACGCTTTTCCATTCCCATCGATGTCATCCCGAATGTGCAGGAGATTTTCGCCGGCGATTGGGAGCTCGATGCCAGCGAGGCCGCCCACCGCAGCCACGATACGGCCATGCGCGGCTGGTGCTATGGCGATAGCCAGGCCGCCATGGAAGGCGGCGAGCGGCTTCAGGACGTGCTTTCGCGTTTCCAGCCCGCGTTGGAAGAGATCGCGGCGCAGCTTGCCGATGACCGCGATGTCATCCTCGTCAGCCACGGCGCCGCCATCCGGGTGGTAACCAAGCACGCCACCGGCGCGGATGCGGACTTTGCCTATACCGGCTATATGCCCAATTGCCGCTTTACCGTGATGGAGCCGCGTGGCAAGAAATTCGGCGAATGGACGCTTACCCGCTGGGCCGATATCGATCTCTAACCCCAGCCCAGCTGGTGCAGCTCGTGTTCTTCCATGCCAAAGTAATGGCCTAGCTCGTGGAAGACCGTGACCTTGACCTGCTCGGCCAAGTCTTCTTCTGATGTGCTCCAGCGCTGCAGCGTGTTTCGGTAGATGAAGATCGCATCGGGCAAATACCCGGTGTGGTCGAAGGTGCGCTGGGGTAGGGCCACGCCCTCATAGAGCCCCAGCAAGGTGGGATCATCGGGGTTTTCCTCTTCCACCATGATCACTAGGTTGCGCATCTTGCGCACGAATTCATCGGGCACCTGATCGAGGGCGTCATTGACCATCTCCTCGAAGCGCTCTTCCGAAACGGAATACATTTACGGTGCCGGCTTATTATCGCGAATCGGGTTGCGCTCTGGGCGGTCCTCCGGCGGGTTGCCATCGATGGATAGCGCTTGGCGGCCACCGGTGGCGGTGCCAGTGATGGAGGAAAAGCCGCCATCATCGCGGGCGTGGACGAGCGAGCAGTTCACGGACTTGGTACCGCCATTCCAGGACTCTTCAGACACGGTTCCCCAGAACGGCTGCAACGTGGATTGGTAGAGCTGCTCCTCCCCACCCAGGTAGTCCTCGGCGGCGGCCGTGCAGGTATCCGAGAGGAATTTATCCATCTCCTTGCCATCCGGGTACGCGTCGGGGAATTTCTTGCCCAAGTCGATGACGGATACTGTCTCCAACTGGTGTGGCTGGCCGCAGTCCACGACGTGCGGTACCTGCTGATCATCGATGGCCAAGCACTCGCCCGGCTTAGCCAGATTGGCCTGCTCGGAGGCCTCGACATTGCCGGTGGTCAACTGTGGTACGCCGTGATCATCGGTGGTTTGTAGGCCGCACAGCAGGGTGCGGTCACCGTTATTCCACGCGGATTCCGGCGGCAGGATGGAGGCAATATCGTATTTGCCGTGCGGATCCCACTTGCTGTGCAGGTAGCTCACCGTGGCGGATTCACAGAGCTCATCGCGCAGCTGGTGCTGGCGGGTAAGCGCGGGCCGCGAGGCATCTGGGCCGAATTCACTGGTGGGGTAGACGCTGAGATCCTCCACGGTGGAGACCTCGAAGCGGTGCTGCTCGGAGCATTCCACCTCTTTGAAGGAAGCGGCAGAACCATCCTCGTTGATATCCCACGTCACGCAGGATCCGGCGGAAGCGGAGGTAAAAGGCTCCGTTTTGGGATCGGAAGATCCCGAGCCATCCGCACCGCCCTCAGCGGACTGCCCGGAAGAGGCCGTATTATCGGACCCGTTGGAGCCGTGGTTGCTGACAATGCCGTAGATGCCCATGAAAACGGCCGCCGCGATTGCTGAGATCAAGGCAATCTGGACGGCCACAGCGGAACGCCACGCAGGTGATTTCTTCATAAGGCCCATTATCTTACCCCTTAAGCAGGGTCTTTTCTAGATTGAGGTATCCCGGGAAACGCGGGTATTCAGGTGGTACCTATCGGTGCGGTAGACCGAGGAACACCATTCCACGGGCTTATCCTCCGAACGCGAGCAGCGCACGATGTGCAGCAGTGGGGAACCCACGGGGACATCGAGAAGCGGCGCAATCTCCTCATTGGCGGCAATGGCGGATACGGTCTGGTCCGCGTCCGTGATGGGGACACCAAATGTCTTATCCAAAATCGAGTACACCGAGTTATAGGTGTCATTTTCCAGCAGGCTCGGCGCAAAGGTGGAGTTGTACCAGCCGTCATCGATGGAATAAGGCTCGCCATCGCCCAAGCGCAGCCGGCGCAAATGAATCTGTTCCTCTGTGGCAGGGGTGCCAAAGAAGTTGGTGGCCGCCTCCGGTGCGCTAGCGCGGCCGCTGTTGAGAATCTTGGAGGAGGCCACCACGTCCTGGGCGCTCATTTCATCGGAAAAGGAGGCCAGGTGCAGGCGCGATACCAAGGGGTTGGGGGCAACGAACGTGCCCTTTCCGCGCACGCGGCGCAATTTACCGGCGGCAACGAGATCCCCGATGGCTCGGCGCACCGTAATGCGGGAGACACCGTAGGTCTCTTCCAGGAGCCTCTCACCAGGGAGGATATCACCGGGTTTGAGGGTGGTATTACATAATTCCTCCAGAATATCGTGCAATTGGGCGTGCTTGGGGGTAGGGCCATCGCTAATCTCGCGGGCCGGCAATTCTAAGGAGGACATGATTCCATAATAATTCGCTGGTTATTACCACGGCAAGGCAAAGGCAGTGCGCTAGAATCAGTTCCGTGATTGATCTCAAGCTACTCCGTGAAAACCCAGACGTTGTCCGCGCCTCTCAGGTCACCCGTGGGGAAGACCCCTCGCTCGTGGATCAGCTCCTCGCAGCCGATGAGAAGCGTCGCTCTGCCATCCAGAAGGCAGACGAGGTGCGTTCCCAGCAGAAATCCCTGGGTAAGAAGATTGGTCAGGCCTCCCCAGATGAGCGCCCAGCGTTGCTGGAAGGCGCAGATGAGCTGAAAGCCAAGGTAAAAGAGGCAGAAGAGGCTCGGTCCGCGGCTGAGGCCACGGTGGAAGAGCTGCAGTACAAGATCGATAATGTCGTCGAAGGCGCGCCCGCCGGCGGCGAAGATGACTTTGTTCTCGTTGAAGAAGTAGGCGAGATCCCGCACTTCGATTTCGAGCCAAAGGACCACCTTGAGCTCGGCGAGTCCCTGGGGCTCATTGACGTCAAGCGCGGTGCGAAGGTCGGCGGTGCTCGCTTCTACTACCTCACCGGCGATGGCGCCTTTTTGCAGCTCGGCATGCTGATGTTGGCGGCGCAGAAGGCACGGGAAGCCGGCTTCCAGCTGATGATCCCGCCGGTTCTGGTGCGCCCAGAGATCATGGCCGGAACGGGCTTTTTGGGCCAGCACTCCGATGAGATCTACTACCTCCCGGCCGATGATCGCTACCTCGTGGGCACCTCCGAGGTAGCCTTGGCCGGCTACCACAAGGATGAGATCATCGATCTGTCCAATGGCCCCCTGCAATACGCGGGCTGGTCCTCCTGCTTCCGCCGTGAGGCCGGTTCCCACGGCAAGGACACCCGCGGCATCCTGCGCGTGCACCAATTCGACAAGCTAGAAATGTTTGTCTACTGCAAGCCGGAAGATGCCGAGGACATGCACCAAAAGCTCCTCGCTATGGAAAAGGAAATGCTGGCTGCGATGGAATTGCCGTACCGCACCATCGATATCGCCGGCGGTGACTTGGGCTCTTCTGCTGCCCGCAAATTCGACAACGAGGCGTGGGTGCCAACCCAGGGCACCTACCGCGAGCTGACCTCTACCTCCAATTGCACGACCTTCCAGGCCCGCCGCCTATCTACCCGTTACCGCGATGAGAACGGGAAAACGCAGGTAGCCGCCACTTTGAACGGTACCCTGGCCACCACCCGTTGGATCGTGGCGATTTTGGAAAACCACCAACAAGCCGATGGCTCCGTCGTTGTTCCAGAGGCCCTGCGCCCATTCGTGGGCAAGGATGTTCTCACGCCGCAGTAGCCTGCGGAGCAAACCCAAAGGAGCACCATGAACGCTGCGACGAATTTCTTGTACCGCCAGATCACCCACATTGGGCGCGGCCTCACCTTGGCCCAAGGCCTGCAGATGCGTCTGTCGGGGGAAGAAAATATTCCCGATGACGGCGGCGCCGTCCTCGTGTGCAATCACACCGGGTATATGGATTTTCTCTTCGGTGCGTTCATTGCCTATCGCAAAAAGCGTCTAGTGCGTTTTCTGGCTAAGGCCAGCATCTTTAGTGCCCCGGGCGTGGGCGCCCTGCTGCGTGCCATGGGGCACGTGCCGGTAGATCGCATCGATGGCAAAGAGTCCTTGCGCAAGGCGGTGGAGCTTGCCGAAGCCGGCGAGCTCGTCGGCGTCTTTTCTGAAGGCACGATTTCCCGCAGCTTTGAAATCCGCAGCATGAAAACCGGCGCATCCCGCATCGCTTTTAAAGCCGGCGTGCCGGTTGTGCCGCAGGTGATATTTGGTTCGCAGCGCCTGTGGACAAAGGGCCACAAGAAGAACTTGGGACGCACCAAGACTCCGGTCTTTATCGCCGCGCTCGAGCCGTATTATCCCACCGGGGATCCAGAAGCCGATACCGCAGAAATCCGCCGCCGCATGCAGGCGGCCCTGGAGGGACTCTGGGAGGATTACGAGGCGGAGTTCGGACCCATGCCCGCCGGCGAATATTGGGTGCCCGCGCGCAAGGGCGGTTCCGCCCCGGCGCTGGAAGAGGCCGAGGCGCGCGATGCGGAGGTGGAAACGGAGCGGCACCGGGTGCGTCGTTTGCGCGATGACTTGGTAGGGCTCAAAGAGCGCGTTTCCGTTTCCTCCGTTGAACTCGTACGCAACCACATGGCCTCTGCCAAAGGCAAGGAAGCCCAGGAAATACACGAAGGCGACGAGGCACAGGAAAAGAAGCACATCGCGGCCGATACCTTGGAGTGGGTCAAAACCAATCTCAATGCCGTGGTGGAAGAGGCGACCCGTGGCTTGGATGAAGGCAGGGATAAGGTCGCCGATGTCATGGCGCAATTGAAGACCGATGTGGCGCAGGCCCAGGCCTCAATTGCCGCAAGCAGCAAGGAGATCTGGGAAGGATCCGTGGTAGAGCAAGGATTGCTCGCCGCGGCGACCCAATCGCGCCTGATCGTTTCCCGCCTGCCGCACCGGCTCAAGGCCCAGTTTTCTGACATCCCGCGCGTAGTAGTGGCGCATCAAAGCACGCTGAACTGGGAAGATGGTGCCCTGACCCCGCGGTTGAAGGCGGCGCTAGAAGGCATCTACCCCGCGGCGGAGGTACTCATCGTGGTGTCGTGCGATGCGGATCTCGATGTCCCGCAGGCGGTGTGGCATATCCAGCTTGATGAACAGGCCGAAAAGCCGCTGGTGGACAAGGAAGCGATGAAGGTCACCTCGGCCACGGCCGCCGCCGGCGTGGACTGCATCCTAGATGATTTGGACGCCAAGCCGAGCGAGACATTGATCTTTGGTAATGAGCCAGGGGATGAAGAATTTTTGAATCACATCCCGGTCGTTGCCCTAGAGACCGCACCCATCGAGGTGGTCAAGGAGGCGCAGGCAGTGACCTATTCCGCCGAGCGCGCAGGTATGTCCGAGGTTCTGGAAGCGATGGCCCGGCTACAAAAAGATTAGCCGCGTGCAAACGTTGACGTTGCCACCCCCGCGAGGGGGTGGTTTTCTTTTTGAATGACTAAGCAAAGGGCGGAAATTGACTGCTTACGGGGCCGGAAGTTACGTGTGAGAAACCTCTAGTGAATGTTTACCCGGTGACCTCTAGCATAGGAGATAGGAGATATTGGCTCTTCTTTTTAGAGTGCAATAGTCGCCATCATGAATCATCCAAAACTTGCTTTTAGCTGTGCTTACGCCATCTCATTCATTGTTTGTCGGAGCAAGCACACATGAGCACCAAGGAAGGAGATGCGGTCTCTAATGACCCAGCAAAGCAATCAATCCTTTAACCCCGAATATTTTGAAAATGTGTGGAATGGCTACGCGGATGAGGACTACGATGTGGTCATCATCGGTGGTGGCTCCGTAGGTGCCGGCGCGGCACTGGATGCAGCGACCCGCGGTTTGAAGACCGCAGTGCTGGAGTCCCGCGACTTCGCCGCAGGTACCTCTTCCCGCTCTTCCAAGATGTTCCATGGTGGCCTGCGCTACCTTGCAATGTTTGACTTCCGCCTCGTGGCAGAGTCCCTGAAGGAACGCGAGCTCAACATGTCTACGTTGGCTCCCCACCTAGTCAAGCCGCTGAAGTTCATCTTCCCGCTCACCCACCACGTATGGGAACGCGTCATGATGTTCGGTGGCTTTACCCTTTATGACCTCATGGGTGGCGCAAAGAGCGTGCCGATGCAAAAGCACCTCACCCGCAAGGGCGCCCTTAAGGTCACCCCGGGTCTGAAGGAAGACGCCATCGTCGGCGGTGTGCGCTACTACGACACCCTGGTGGACGATGCCCGTCACACCATGACCGTGCTGCGCAGCGCCGCTGAGTACGGCGCCGATGTGCGCACCAATACCGAAGTTATCGGCTTTGACAAGGACCGCGGCGGCCGCGTCGTTGGCGCTAAGGTCCGTGATACCGCCACCGGCCGCGAGACCACCGTGCGCGGTAAGGTCTTCATCAATGCCACCGGCGTCTGGAACGACAAGATCCAGGAGCTGGCCGGTGTGGAAGGCAAGTTCACCGTTCACGCTTCCAAGGGCGTGCACATCGTCGTGCCAAAGGATGCCCTGGATGCAGAAGCAGCACTGTGCTTCGTGACCGAAAAGTCCGTCCTCTTCGTCATTCCATGGGGCGATTACTGGATCATCGGTACCACCGATACCGACTGGGAAAAGGGCCTATCCCTGCCGGATCCCGCCCCCACCAAGGCGGATATTGACTACATCCTGGATGAGGTCAACCAGCGCGTGCGCCGCCAGATCACCCGTGATGACATCGTCGGTGTCTACTCCGGCCTGCGCCCGCTGCTATCCGGTAAGTCCGATTCCACCACCAACCTGTCCCGCAACCACGCCGTGGCTCGCGTAGCTCCGGGTATGGTTTCCGTTGCCGGTGGTAAGTACACCACCTACCGCGTCATCGGTAAGGATGCAGTTGACCTGGCCGTGGAAGAACTCGGCGGCAAGGTGCCGGAATCCATCACCGAGCACACCCCGATCCTGGGTGCTGCCGGCTACCACGCACTGGCCAACCAGATTCCTACCTTGGCCCGCCGCTACAACCTGAGCGAGGACTTCATCGAGCACTTGCTCGGCCGCTACGGTTCGCTTTTGGGTGAGGTTCTGGCTCCTGCGCAGGATGACGAGTCCTTGCTCGATCCCGTTCTTGGCGCAGAGACCTACCTCTGGGCTGAGGTGCGCTACGCCGTCACCCATGAGGGCGCGCTGCACTTGGACGATATCTTGACCCGTCGCCTCCGCGTTGCCATCGAATTCGGTGACCGTGGCGTCAACGCAGCTCCCGCTGTTGCGGACTTCGTTGCTCCGCTGCTGGATTGGAGCGAGGAAGACAAGCAGCTCGAGGTGGATACCTTCACCAAGCACACCGAGGCAGAGCTGGCCGCTGAGGCAGCTGTAACTGACCGCGAAGCTAACGACATTCTGGTCCGCGCTGGCTCCGCTCGTCCGACCGAGACTCAAGGATAAGGGGAGACACTTATGGCTGGATCTGATGCATTTTTGTGGGAGTTTATCGGCACCACGCTGCTGCTGCTTCTTGGTAATGGCGTGTGCGCGCTGGTAAACCTCCGCACCTCGGGCGCTCGTGGCTCCGACTGGATTGTTATTGCCTTGGGCTGGGGCATGGGCGTCTTCGTCGGCGCCAGCGTCGCCGACCCCTCCGGCGGTCACTTGAACCCTGCGGTAACGCTCATGCTCGCACTCAATGGTTCGCTCGAATGGAACTTGGTTCCGTTCTACGCGCTGGGCCAAATCCTGGGCGCTATGTTCGGTGCCTTACTGGCCTGGGCCGCATTCAAGCAGCTCTTCGATGCGAATAACTACGATGAAGAAGGCAATGTCACCGGGGCCAATTCTGAAACCGCCGGTATCTTCTTCACGGCCCCCGCTCACCCGCACAATGGCTGGAATACGGTGACCGAGTTCATCGCTACTACCGTATTGTTGATGTTCATCGCCTTCGGCCCTGCCGGCGGCGAGCTGGGACCGCTGAGCTACTTCGGTGTGGCGTTCGTTGTTGTCGCCGTCGGCCTGTCCCTGGGTACGCCTACGGGATATGCCATCAACCCAGTCCGTGACTTGGGTCCACGCTTGATGTACGCCTTCGTCCTGCCCATTAAGGACAAGGGCAGCGCTAACTGGGGCTATGCTTGGGTGCCGATTGTTGGCCCGCTGCTTTCGGCCGTCGCCGTTGGTCTACTGTCCATTGCGCTTTAATCCAACCCCTATACAGGAGAAATTAGACACATGAGTGATAAGAAATACGTCGCAGCTATTGACCAGGGAACCACGTCAACCCGCTGCATCATCTTCAACCACGATGGCGATCAGGTATCCGTGGGCCAGCTCGAGCACGAGCAGATCTTCCCAGAAAAGGGTTGGGTAGAACACGACCCGCAGGAGATCTGGAGCAACACCCGCCGCGCCGTGGGGGAGGCTTTGGCCAATGGCGATATAACAGTAGAAGATATCGACTCCGTCGGTATCACCAACCAGCGCGAAACCACCGTTGTGTGGGATAAGAACACTGGCGAGCCCGTCTACAACGCCATCGTCTGGCAGGACACCCGCACCTCCGCTATCTGTAAGGAACTGGCTGGTGAAGAGGGCCCGGATAAGTGGCGCCGCCGCACCGGCCTGCTGATCAACTCCTATCCTGCCGGCCCGAAGGTTAAGTGGATCCTCGACAATGTCGATGGCGTCCGCGAGCGCGCCGAAAAGGGCGACCTGCTCTTCGGCACCATTGACTCCTGGCTGCTGTGGAACCTGACCGGTGGTGCCGAGGGAGACGGCGACAAGGAAGCGCTGCACGCAACGGACGTGACCAACGCTTCGCGTACCCTCCTCATGGACATCGAAAAGCTGGAGTGGGACGAAGAGCTGTGTAAGGAAATGGGCATTCCGATGTCCATGCTGCCGGAGATCCGCCCGTCCCTGGGTGATTTCCGCACCGTCCGCGAGCGCGGTTCCCTCGCCGGCGTTCCCATTCGCGCCATCCTGGGTGACCAGCAGTCCGCTATGTTCGGCCAAGGCTGCTTCCGCGCGGGTTCGGCCAAGAACACCTACGGCACCGGCCTCTTCCTGCTGCTGAACACCGGTACCACCCCGAAGTTCTCTGAAAACGGCCTGCTGACCACCGTCTGTTTCCAGCGCGAGGGCGAGCGCCCCGTATACGCACTGGAAGGCTCCGTGTCCATGGGTGGCTCCTTGGTGCAGTGGCTGCGCGATAACCTGCAGCTCATTCCTAATTCCTCTGCCATCGAGAACTTGGCGCGGGAGACCAAGGATAACGGCGGCGTTTACATCGTCCCGGCATTCTCTGGTCTCTTCGCCCCGCACTGGCGTTCCGATGCCCGCGGCGTCATCGTGGGCCTGACCCGCTTTGCTAACCGTGGACACTTGGCTCGCGCCGTCCTCGAGGCAACCGCTTACCAGACCCGCGATGTGGCAGATGCCATGGTGGCGGACTCCGGCGTGGAAATCACCGAGCTGCGCGTGGATGGTGGCATGACCACCAACGAGCTGCTCATGCAGTTCCAGGCTGACATCTTGGGCGTGGAGGTACACCGCCCGAAGAACATTGAGACCACCGCAACCGGCGCCGCTGTCGCTGCCGGTTTGGACAATGGCTTCTGGGAAGACCTCAGCATTCTGGATGCCCAGCGCGGTGACCTCACCGTATTCAAGCCCAAGATGGAGCAAGAAGAGGTGGATTACCTCTACGGTGAATGGAAGCGCGCTATCAAGCGTTCCTTGAACTGGGAAGACTCCGATGAGGATGAGTTGGACTTTTAAGTCCTGAAGTAAACTCGCGGGTATGGATACTTTCCCTACCCGGGCCCCTCGGCTCATCGCGAGTGATATTGACGGCACCCTGCTGGACCGCAATCATCGCGTCCCGCGTCGCAACCGCGACGCAGTGGCGCGGGCGGTGCAGCAGGGTGCTTATTTTGCTTTGTCCACCGGCAGGCCTTTTCGCTGGATAGAGCCGGTCCTAGAGCAACTCACGGTGCGCCCGGTATGCGTGACCTCAAATGGGGCGGTGCTCTATGATTCCGCGGAAGACCGCGTGCTATCGGCGCGGGAGCTTTATCCAGACGCGCTAGAAGAGGTGGTGACGGTAGCGCAGCGCGTCCTCGGCACGGTTGGCTTTGGCGCAGAGCGGGCGGGCGGTTCGCTTGCCGATGCCCCCGATCAGCTCTTCGTGGTCGACCCTCACTACTCCGAAAATGCCCTCTTTGAGGGCTTTGGTGTGGTCGGCGTGGGCGAGCTGGTGGCGCAGCCGGTGGTCAAGCTGCTTATCCGGAATACGGATTATTCCGCACCGGAACTCTACGACTTGATTGCTCCCCATATTGATCCGGAGCTGGCGCATATTACTTATTCCATGCAGGAGGGTGTATTAGAGGTCGCGGCCCCTAATGTCACCAAGCGCCGGGGTGTGGAGTGGCTGGCCAACCAGCATGGGATAGCGCAGGAAGAGACCATTGCTTTTGGGGATATGCCCAACGATATTGAGATGCTCACCTGGGCCGGCTGCGGGGTGGCAATGGAAAACGCCCTCCCGGCGGTGAAGGCGGCCGCTGATGCGGTCACCGTGGCCAACCACCAGGCGGGCGTGGCACAGGTATTGGAGCGCTGGTTCTAACTTC
This sequence comes from Corynebacterium sp. KPL2680, assembly GCF_040225675.1. Classification (NCBI taxonomy): domain Bacteria; kingdom Bacillati; phylum Actinomycetota; class Actinomycetes; order Mycobacteriales; family Corynebacteriaceae; genus Corynebacterium; species Corynebacterium sp. KPL2680. Next base: position 10,607 of record NZ_JBEHFM010000023.1, on the reverse strand, counting down.
CGCTCCACGGGGAGGTTAGTCGGTGTAGATGTCTACCTTTTCGGTATCCATGTTGTAGACAATCTCGCCGCCCTGGAATTGAACGCGGATTTCCTTGCCGTCTTTCATTTCGTTTGTGGTGGGCAGGCCGAGCTTGGAAGCGTTATCGCCTTCCGCCCACTTCTTGGCAATTTCTCCGGTCAGGGCCTTTGCCTCGGAGTCCTCGGAGGAGAGGACCACACCGTTTTTGAAGAGCTGGTACATAATCTTGCCGGAATCGGTGGTGTCCGGTCCGCCAACGGCGAGACCCAAGACGGGACCAAAGGCGTTCAGGACGGAGGTCCAGGATTCCTTGAGGCCTTCGTTATTAGAAAGCTGCACAACCTTGTTGACGATATTCGGAATATCGCCAGCGGTCAGGTCACCGGCAAGCTTCTTATCAGCATCCGGCTGTGCCACGCGGTCATTGGACACTAGGACGCCGAATACGGCGGCGGCGATGCCTGCCAAGGCCTGGATGGTCGATACCGGAATGTCCACCCCGCCGATGGAGGAGGTGGCCTCGCCCGGGGTGGAATGACCGCCGTTACTCGATGGCGACTTCTTATCCCAGTTCATTGCAGCAGAGTTACCGCCAGCCTTAACCGCGTTGTACTTCTGCTTGGTGTTATCGCGGATCTGCTGCCAGTTCTGCGTGGTGTAGCGACCCGGGCACTGGGTGTAGTGGAAATCATTGTGTCCACTGAATGCGGGTACCGTAGCCTGCGCGCCGGCTGGAAAGCGGGATCCGCCAAAGCCACCAGAGGTCAGGGTAGCGGTGCCCGTGGGATCGATGCCGGAGATCGCGGCCTTCCACCCGGCAATTTCTGCCACCGAGTTCAGCATCTTTTCTGACGGTTCTTCATTTTCGTAGTTGCCAATCATGGAGATGCCCCAGTTGTGGGAGTTGAAGCCACCAACGTGTGCGCCCTGGACGGCCTTGTCGAGACCGCCGTAGCGGCCCTCGTAGATGGTGCCGAACTTATCCACGAGCACGTTGTATCCAATATCGCACCAGCCCAGGTTCTGAGCGTGGTATTCATAGGCAGCGCGAACCTGCGCGGCGGCCTGTGCCGGGGTGTAGTTATTGGAGCCCGCGGTGTGGTGCAGCGTCATCGCCTTGATGCCGTCATCGTAGGTGGGCTGCTGGCAGCGCTTAGATTCATCGGCGCCCCATCCGGAGCGGGACACTACCTTTGGCATGCCATCGGTGGCGGCAGTAGGTTCGATGGCTTGGCCTTCTTGGGCATTGCCGTCCATAAAGACGGCATCCAGGTCCGACACGGTGGTGCGGTCGGTGTTGTTTTCATCAGCTACTGGGGCGATATCGCCGACGTTATAGGGCTGCGCGGCGGCGCGGTTGGCATCCGCAGCACCGGTTGCTTTATCGGGCAACTCAGCATCGTCATCCAGGTTGGAACCGGTTACGAGGTCCACATTGGCCATGGATACCTGCACATCGTTGGTATCGCCCACGTAAATAAGCTCGGTACCGTTCTTGCCATCGCCGTAGTTCATGGCATCCATATCGAACCATTCGCTCCAGGAGCCGTCCTCCTGCTTGGAGCGGACGAAGGAGTGCACGTCGCGCTTGCCCTCCCAGGTCACGGCGAACATGTTGAACGCCTCGTCGCGGTGGAAGTGCTTGACGGCACGCGGGCCCTCGCCATCGCCTTGCGCTGCCACGGCGGGATCATCAACGACGACGGAGTCGGCGTTGCTAAAGTTTTCAGAGGCGTTTTTAACCTCGATGGGTCCGCCAGAACCGGAGTCCTGGGTTTTAAGGACCTGCTGGCCGCCGAATGCGGCCGCCATGACGAGGGCAATGGAGGAAACCGTCGCGATGACGGGTGTGGTCCACGTTGACCTCGTGGGAACTAGTCGACGTCGTTGCTTCACTCTATTCTCCCTGGGTTGAGTAAGTGCCGATGTAGCTGTAAAAACGGTTGCCAAAAGTTAACAGTTGATAGTGATGCTACGAGTGTGGCAGCTGTGAATCTTGTTGCGACACGCCGATGACCCGTGTTCCCCTCTGGAGTGCAATAAAGTGGAAGCCATGACTTCTTATGACCTCATCGTTGTTGGTTCCGGATTCTTTGGCCTGACCGTTGCGGAAAGGGCCGCTAGCCAGCTGGGAAAGAAGGTGCTCATTGTTGAGCGCCGCGAGCACCTGGGTGGCAATGCCTACTCCGAGGCGGAGCCCACCACCGGGATTGAAGTGCACAAATACGGCGCGCACCTCTTCCACACCTCTAATAAGCGCGTGTGGGAGTACTGCAACCAGTTCACTGATTTCACCGACTACCAGCACCGCGTCTTTGCCATGCACGATGGCACCGCCTACCAATTCCCCATGGGGCTGGGGCTTATCAACCAATTCTTCGGCCGTTACTACTCGCCCGATGAGGCCCGCGAATTGATCAAGGACCAGGCCGGCGAATTCTCTGCGGATGAGGCCAAGAACCTGGAGGAAAAGGCCATCGCGCTCATTGGCCGCCCGCTCTATGAGGCGTTCATCCGCGACTACACCGCCAAGCAGTGGCAGACCGACCCCAAGGAACTGCCAGCCAGCAATATCACCCGCCTGCCGGTGCGCTACACCTTCAATAACCGCTACTTCAACGACACCTATGAAGGCCTGCCCGTCGATGGCTATGCGGCGTGGCTAGAAAACATGGCGGATCATGAAAACATCGAGGTCCGCCTGGATACCGATTGGTTCGATGTCCGCGAGGATCTGCGCGCCGAGTCCCCGGATGCTCCCGTTATCTACACCGGCCCGCTGGACCGCTACTTTGACTTCGCCGAAGGCGAGCTCGGCTGGCGCACCTTGGACTTCGACCTCGAGGTCCTCGATACCGGTGACTTCCAGGGCACCCCGGTGATGAACTACAACGATGCTGATGTGGACTTCACCCGCATCCACGAGTTCCGCCACTTCCACCCTGAGCGTAAGGATCGTTACCCCTCCGATAAGACGGTCATCATGAAGGAGTACTCGCGCTTTGCCGATAAGGGCGATGAGCCGTATTACCCCATCAATACCCCGGAGGACCGCTCCAAGCTGGAGGCGTACCGCAAACTAGCGGCCCAAGAAGCCAAGGAGAACAAGGTGTTATTCGGCGGCCGCTTGGGCACCTATCAGTACTTGGACATGCACATGGCCATCGGCGCCGCTCTGTCCCTATTCGATAACAAGCTCGTACCCTTCTGGAACGAGGGCAAGGCCATCGAGCAAGAGCGCGGCCACTAAGAGCTGCTAATTTGCCCTGGGCACGCTATGCTTAGTCACCTCACAGGTTAGGAGGTGACGGCATGGCTCAACGCAAGAAATACACCAAGCCCGGGCACGCGGACCGCAGCATGTGGAAGATGTCCCCGGAGTGGCTCCAGGAGCATTTGAAACTGCGCAGCCGCGCAACGCGCATTCCCGATAAGAAAAAGCAGCAAGCAAAGAAGGCCTGCCGGAACACCCGGCGGGCCTTTCCGCTACTTAACCCCGCAATTATGAGTGCTCGCATTGCTCAATAGATGCAGCACTGGAAAGTATTTTTATGGTGTTCATTCAGCCTGAAGCCCAAAAATTCCTCGACTTAAACAAGGATGCCCCACAGCTAGATACGCGTAGCCCGGAAGAAAACCGTGCCGCCCAGCTGAAAACGGCAGCGGCGTGGGGCAAGAAAACCCGGATGGCGTCTGTGTATGAGACCTCGGTGCGCGGTGTCACGGTGCGGGTTTATATACCGGAGGAGCGGGAGCTTTCCGATGCCCAGCCGGCAGGGCCCGCCTTCATCTTTTTCCACGGAGGCGGCTGGGTGCTGGGGGATTTAGAGACCACGGATACAACCGTGCGGGATATTGCCGCAGAATCTGGAATTATGTGTATCAGTGTGCACTATCGTCGTGCACCGGAACACCCCTTCCCGGCACCGTTGGATGATTGCCGGGCGGTAGTAGACGGGGTGCTACAAGGAGAATTGGGGGTTGGTGTCGATCCAGCCCGCGTTGCCGTGGGCGGTGACAGCGCCGGCGGCAATATCGCAGCGGTCATCGCACAAGAACTGCGCGATCAGCTGGCGCATCAGGTGCTGATTTATCCCGTCATGGATTTATCCACCTTTGATACGCAATCCCATTCGGACTTTAGCGGCGGCTACTACCTCACTCGACGGCGCCTTAACTATTTTTATGATTCTTATGCGGGCACTGCAGACCGCACGGATATCCGTATGTCACCCGGTAGGAATGGCGAACTGGCGGGGCTACCCCCAGCGACAGTGATCACCGGTGAACTCGATCCGTTGGTCTCTGAGGTAAGTGACTACGCTGAGCGAATGCTCAATGCGGGCAATGTAGTGAGTTCTATCGAATTTAAGGGTCAAGTCCATCCGTTCGTCCAGATGGGCGGGATTATTTCGGATGCGTTGATTGCGCGCACCATTATTGGCAGCGAATTAAAGCGTGCGCTGCGAGCCCAAGGCTAAAGGCCGCGATCTGCCGGAGCTAATAGAAAGCTCGGCGTGAACACCCAACACTTAACACGAACACTCAACACAACACTGCACATGTTGAGTGTTGTGTTGAGTGTTATGTGTAGTGTTATGTGTAGTGCTCGGCTGAAGGTGAGAGGCAAACGGGGAAACGATGGACCTAGAAGAAATTGAGCAGATTGTTCACAATTTGCGTGCCATAGGCAAAGACACCAGCACGGTTGAAGCAAAAGCAGCTGGTGGAGGCCTGCCCAAGAAGATAACGCGGTCGGTGTCTGCTTTTGCCAACGGAAAAGGTGGAACGATCATCTTCGGCCTCGATGAGGAGTCGGGGTTTCTTCCCGTCGAAGGCTTCCAAGCCGAGTCCATAGCCAAAGCATTTGTGGAGGCATGCGCGGAGAAATTGACCCCTGCTATCCGTGCCGATGTAGAAATTGGTGCTGTCGATGGCGCGCCGGTAGTAGTTGCGGAAATTCCCGAGCTTGCGCCTTTTGATAAACCGTGCTGGGTTACTGCGCAATCTAAATATAACGGGAGCTACATTCGCGAGCACGATGAAGACCGGCTTTTGAAGCCCTATGAAATCGATCGTCTCGAAGAAAATAAGATGCAGCCCTCGTGGGATCTGGAGGTCGTGGAGGCGGCTACTATTGCAGACCTCGATCGGGACATCGTCCAGCAAATCCTAGAGCGCGAACGAAGCCTGCGGCCTGGGATTTTTGGCAAGTTCTCTGATGAAAGGGCATTGAAAGCCCTGCATCTCACCGGCGTAGGAGAGGATGGGGAAGTTCATCCGACCTTGGCTGGCTTATTAGTAGCCGGCATTTATCCGCAAGAATTTTTCCCGCGGCTCAACGTAACTTTTACTGCTTATGCGGGAACGGCCAAGACCTCGACCAAAGGTCAAAGATTTGTTGATAACGCGAGTTTTGTAGGCCCGATTCCGGAATTGGTGCCAGCGGTGGTTTTCGCGGTTGAGAAAAATATGCGGGTAGGCGGCGTCGTCGATGGAGCGTTCCGAGAAGACTTGCCGGATTATCCTCCAGTAGCGGTCAGGGAAGCGGTTGCTAATGCGCTCATGCACAGGGACTATTCTCCTCAGGCTAGAGGGACACAGGTTCAGGTTGATATGTACGCTGACCGGCTAGAAATCATTAATCCGGGTGGCCTTTTTGGAATGGTGAACGTCAATAACCTTGGGAATCCAGGCATGACAAGTGCGAGGAATCAGCACCTGTCTAAGCTATTGGAAGTAACGGCGATTTCCGGAGGGTCTGGGTACGTGGCGGAAAACCGTGGAACTGGATACATTGAGATTCTTGATCAGCTGCAAAAGACACTCCTTCCTCCGCCGAAGCCGGCGGATTCGTTGACCACGTTTACGTTAACTTTTGAACGGCGTGAAATGACTTTGCCGGAGCGGAGTGCGTCTATACACGGCGGTTCTAGTGAACGGATTATGGAGTATTTGGCCCAGCATCAGTCTGCGAATAGCCGTGAGCTTGCGGCGGCTGCCGGGATTTCTGTAGGTGGGGTGCGCAGAATCCTGAACCAATTGGTAGATAGTGGACGGATCGAGCGTACGGAGCCTTTGCGCAGCCCTAAACAGAGGTATCGATTGGTTACATAGGCAGGCGCCTGAACACCCAACACTCAACACAACACTCAACATGTGCAGTGTTGTGTTGAGTGTTATGTGTAGTGTTCGCCTGCACCTGCGGGGCTAAAACCCTGCCACCACCAGTTTTGCCAGCTTGCGGCCTCCGGGTGCGGTGGCGGAGTGATGGAACCGTGTGGTGTGTGTATGGAGCTGACGGGGCTAATGCCGTGCAGTGAGTTGATAAACCACAGGGGACATTCCGCAGCGAGTGCCGGGGTCAATGGGTGCTGCGCGGTGGAAAGTCCCAAGTCATTGCAGCGGCCCAAGACCTGGCGCAAGGTCACGCTGGGCAGGCGCACGCCGGTGGGAAGCAGGAGGGTGTCGCCGTCCCAGGCGATGAGTGCGCCGGTGGTGGTTTCGGCGATGGCGCCGTGGGCATCGACAATCGCGGTGTCATCGGTGCCGCTTACCTGATACTGGCTGCGGTAGGCGGCCAAGGCGGGCAAGTCCGGGCCTTTAACTAGAGGCTGTGCGCGGGGATCGGGGGCCTTAGCATAAGTAAGGCGCGTGTGGGCGCGCGGGGCCGGGGCAGGCCGGATATCGAGGTATAGGTTGCCGGCTATGAGGACAATGCGGGGAAAGAGCTCGCCGCCTGAAAGCAGCTCCAGCATGGCGGGGACGAAGCCTGCGGGCAAGGTCCCGGCGGCGGATTCGAAGCGCTTCAGGTGGAGCTGGAGGCCGTGCGTGCGGCCTTGCGAATGGCGCCAGGAATCGGCCACGGTGCAGGAAGCGGTTGGTGGGGTGCAGGGGATAAAGGCGCCGTCGCGCCAGATATAGGAGCTCATGACCACGCCCCTATGACAGATTGGGCCTTGAGATTTCTTTCGGCCAGCTCGGCTGCGGGATCGGAATCGAGGACGATGGCCCCGCCGGCGCCGACGGTGACCTCGGAACCCGCGCGCACCGCGGTGCGGATCACCACGCTGAAATCCGCCTCGCCGGAATAGCCGAGGTAGCCGACGATGCCGGAATAGACGCCGCGGGGTCCTGCCTCGAGGGCATCGATAATCTCGCAGGTGCGCAGCTTCGGCGCGCCGGTCATGGAGCCGGGCGGGAAGGCGGCGCGGATGGCATCGAGCGCGGTGGCGCCGGGGCGCAACTGGCCGGTGATTGTGGAGACCAGCTGGTGCACGGTGGCGTAGCTTTCCACATTCATCAGCCTCGGAACGCGCACGGTGCCGGGTTCGCATACGCGGGATAGATCGTTGCGTAAAAGGTCCACGATCATGAGGTTCTCGGCGCGGGTCTTGGGGTCATCGCGAAGCAGCGCGGGGTCCTGGTGGGCTGGAATGGTGCCCTTGATGGGCTTGGCCTCGACGCGGTTATCGCGCACGCTGAGGAAGCGCTCGGGCGAGGCGCTGCAGATTTCCACGTCGTCGAAGACCAGATGCGCCGCGTATGGTGCCGGGTTGTGCCGGCGCAGCGCCGCGTAAATATCGCCGGTGGCCTGCGCGGTATAGGTATCGGTCAGGCAGACCTCGTAGCTTTCTCCGGCGTGCAAGAGCTCTTGGGCGCGCTGGATGCGGTCCAGGTAGTCGGTGGTGCGCCAGGCGCCCGCGCTTGCCGATGCCCCCTCGCTTCCCACCTGCCCACCTTCCAGGGCTTCCTCCAGCCGGTCGAGCAGGTCCTGCGCGCCGTCGCCGTCGAGGCAGCACAGGTGTGCTACCTGCCGGTGGTGGTCGTAGATAAGGAAGGACTGCGGTTGGATGAAGTAGGCATCGGGATAAGGCGAGCGGTGGCGCAGTTGGATGGGCAGGGTAAGCTGCGCGCATTCGTAGCCGAGGAAACCTACCACCCCGCCGGTAAATGGCAGATCTGGTGCATCAAAGACCTGCGTGGATAGCTCGCGCTCGAGGGTGGTGAGGATATCGGGGGCATCGCCAAGCCGGTAGCGAAAGGAGCGGCTAAGCGGGCCGGTAGCATCGCCAAGAATGCTATAGCGCCCGCGCGCATCGGCGGAATCGAGGAAGAAGGCATCGTTGCCGTCTGCCTGCAGCGCCGCGAAGACGCTGGGGCAGTCAATCGCGCCGGGGACCTCGCGGTGGAGGAGGCGAAAACCGCCGAGGAAATTGCGCAGCAGGGTCGCGCCGTGCTGTGTCAGCACCGATTCGGGGTGGAATTGCACGCCCCAATGAGGCAGGCCATCGACCTTGAGGGCCTGGACGGTGCCGTCCTCGCTGCGGGCATGCACGGTGATGCCGGGGGCAGGTTCAATGTGCAGCGAGTGATAGCGCACCACCTGAAAGTCCTGCGGGATGGTGGCAAAAATTCCCTCGCCGGAATGGCTAATGGTGGAGACAAAGCCGTGGCGCGGTTCGGGCGCGCGGCTTATGCGGGAACCGGCGAGCATCGCCAAGCCTTGGTGGCCAAGGCAGACGCCGAGCAGGGGAATCCGCGCTGCGGCGGCTGCCTCGATAACGTGCCGGGACATGCCAAAGTCGTTTTCTTCCTCCGGGGTTCCTGGACCAGGGGAGATAACCACGTGGCTGAACTCGCCGGCGCGCACGCGATCTGGAATGTTGGCGGCCTCGCCCGCGGGAACGACGAGCGGCTCGGTTCCGGAGACCTCTGCGATGAGGTGGGCGAGGTTAAACGTGTACGAGTCGTAATTATCAATGAGCAGGATCATCAAAGGCAGAGTCTATAGCCCAGTGCGCCCCACGCGTAACTTGCTCCACGCGCGCCTTAACTACTGGGTTACGACCAACCAATTGACGTATGTCACACCGCGTTGTAAAGTTAACTTTAAGTTAACAACAAGCAAACGGGGAAAGAATCCAGGAAAGGGGATAACAATGAACCGGTTTGAAACCCTCCGTCACGACCTGCACACCAAGTACGGTCACGGATATACCCGTGCTGAAATCGATGCGAAGTTGGACGAGGTCATCGCCAAGCACACCGCCCACGCCGGGCTCGTGGAATTCATCCCTGTGCTGGTAGAGCGCGAGGTGCGCGAGTTCTTCGGCGCCCACCGCATCCACGTTCGCTTCGCCGCAGGCAATAACCACGCCCTGGCCAAGGCCGCCGCGGACCTCACCAAAAAGCACGCGGGGGAGGCGCTCTACGTCGATACCGCCGCCGCCCACCCGGAAAATGACGGCAATGACCACCTGGCGCACGTCATGAGCGAGCGCGGCATGGGCCAGGCTCCCAAGAAGTACCTCGAAGAGGTGCGGACCGTGGCCATGCCGGATTACATCGTGTACCTGGGTCGCGAGGTCGAGCGCGATGAGGCCGGCAAGGACATCAAGATCTGGGACATCGCCCCGGCTGAGGCCGTTGAGCAGGCCCGCGAGCTTGCCGATGACCTAGAGGCCCGCGTCTACTACATGCTGAACAAGCTGGGCATCGACCCGGTAACTGAATCCGTGCGCGTCTAGCCTAAGGCAGGGCGAAAGCAAAAAGGGCTGAGGGAAACCTCAGCCCTTTCATCATGCATGCAGTGTACTTCCATTCCGGTGGTAGGCCAGATAGAGCGGGCGGCGCGAGCGGAAGCCCGCGGCGTCGAAGACAGGGGTTAAGTAGCAGGAGGGGATCCGGACACTTTTAAGAATATTGGGGTTGCCCGCAAATAGCGGTTGCGTCCTTTCGTGTGGTGTCGTTTTTATAGAAGAGTTGGCCTATTCAGGCGTCATTGGTTTCCGTGGTGTTGCTGGTAAGCGGCTGAATGCGACCCCTGTGGTTAAGGACAGGGCTAGTGCCATTGCCCATATTCTCTTTGAGAATGGTGTAAAGAAAATCAATTGACTTAAGTCCGCGCATTTTAGAGGGACAACCCTTATCGTAGGTAGAATTGCTACCTATATAGGTTATCGACCTATCTTGGGTTGAAATATTTGTTGGAGGTTTCGTGAAGCAATGGACTCGTAAAATTGCATCTTCGGTATTGCCCTTGTCGATTCTGGCGATTCTTTCAAAGGGAGAGTCATACGGTTATGAGATCAGAAAGATGCTCGTAAGTTTCAATCTTGGAGATTTTAAAAGCGGTACCGTGTATCCGCTTTTAACTCGGTTGGAGGAAGAAGGGCTCATTGCTTCGAGATGGGCGGAATTACATGATGATCCTCCTCGGAAAATGATTCAGATTACAGACACCGGTCGAGATGCCCTCAATGAGGGCGTCCAAGACGTGGAGTACTTACTAAGCGGCATCCGCAATGTGATGGAAGGGAAATAGCATGAGCACTCTCAATGACGAATACCTGAAAAGCTTGGCTCGGGAGCTTAGGTTAAGGTCAGTCTCCGAATCAGATATTAATCAAGAAATGCTACGAGTCATGGAAAGTGACGGTGCTGGGGTTAACTTGAGGAACGAGTTTGGAGCCGGTCAAGTCCGTTTGAGTGGGGACCTGACCCCCATTTGGTGGACACCTGATATCCAGCCCAGTCGAGCTGGGAAGAAAGGTAATCTACCACCATGTCCAGGTACTGAGAAC
>NZ_JBEHFM010000022.1:0-27465 GCF_040225675.1 Corynebacterium sp. KPL2680 | reverse complement strand
AACTCACAATGAACATCCTCTCCTACGGACACAAGATCCGTACTAATAGGGTGTCCACTACTCGAGGGTAACCGCACCGGCGGTATTTCAGGTCCGAGGCTGCGTTATTCCTCCGGATAAGTGAAATAGTCCTAATACCAGCAGGCCAGACGGGCTAAACATATAACTTCACCAACACATCCTGTCGTTTAGGTCGACGTGTCCATCATCTGGGGTTGGGCCCGAACTGCTAACACCAGCAATGGATCCCGGAATCAGGATAATGACAATCATTACTAAGAGTGTCAATTTATGTTACTTTAAATAAGTCGTCGCGTACGGAAAGGAAAGTTATGAACAAAACATTAAAAGCTTCCGCTTCTCTTTTGTCTTCTCTGCTGCTACTTCCTGCCTTGTCCGGAATGGCTCAAGCGGAAACATCACAGGGGGTACAAGAGGGGCCGAAAACTATCTTTGGTGGAAACTACCAAAATACAGACCCAACGGCCTATAATTACCTTCCCGAAGGTAGCGACCCAGTTCCGAGCGTCGAAGACAGATCAGCATTCGGCGCGACTACAATCAATGGTTTTGGATTTACGTTTAATGGTCATAATTTTGAGGTTCCTGTAGTGAGTCTTGAACATTCGATTAAGGGGAAAGGTGGTCACATAGAGAGCGAAAGTGCGTCGGCAACGTTTACTAACGGAACGATGTGCAACTGGCGAGTTGACTACCAAAACAGAGACGAAAACGGGATCCATGTGACGCGCAAAGGTAAAACTCACAATGATTGTTCCTTCGGTCATGCGCACGATGACGGATTTCAAAATTTTGACGTTAAGGGCAATGCTGAGTGTGCACGTCTATTTGTAATGGGAGAATATAAAGGAGAACAGTGTCACGCAATTCATCCTTAGAGGTTCTGTTAAAGATTGCGATTTGTGTATCACTGTTGCTCTGTCTCGGTTATGTTATCGGCGGGTTGAATGCGATTTATGTTGCTAAGACCTTGGCTGAGACGGCTTCTACCTCATCGTCAGACATCTTCCGCAGGCTAGAAAACGGCTTATTTTATTTTAGAGTTGCCGGAGTTTTTGCGGTTGTTTTCCTTGCGGGAACTTACGCAGTTTGGCGCAGGGCCAATAAGCTCCGTAAGCGAGAGTAATCCGGTTATTGGCTTTTCGGCTCGGTTGTTTATTGGATGTGGATTTGGGGTAGTGGGCCCGCCCCGGTACCAACTACCCAGAACACAGCAGTACCGAGTCCCCAGAACACCGGTACCAAAACCTCGCATCTGACAATTGGAGGCCCGGTTTTCGCGGTCTTTATCTTCCAAACCTCAAGCTCCTCTCCCAATAGGTTGCGTCCGGTAGCGTGGAGTCTCCACTTTCTGGGAGGTCAGGCCCGAACTACTCGCATACGGGGAGTAAATTGAACTCGGATGCTTTAGGTAGTGTGCGCAGGACTGAACTTGTCGCTATCAAACAGGAGATAACCGAGCACAGAGCGCATAGTGCCATGCTTGCCTGAAAACCAATTGCGGCGAGAAATGTACCCGCGCTGGCGGAGGCGATGATTGGTAGCAATCCCATCATCAGACGCGCTCCTGCCGAGCATTTTCCTATTTTTTCGGGAGGCGCTGATAACGCAAGCAGTCCTCCGGAGTACGAGTTGCACGCAATGGAGGGAACTACGATGAAAAATGCTGCAACTGCGATAAGTGGCCAATACTGAGAAAATACAAGAAGTAACAGGTACCACAGTAGTTCCCATAACATCGTTGCTCGGATGATGTTTCTTCCTGGCAAATGCTTGATGAGGCGGTCTTGAAGAAGCCCTCCAACAATCATTCCAAGGGCGAACATGGCTGAGGTGAGGCCGATTATCCAACCATCAACTTTGAGGTATGCCAGCCATAGGTCAATGGACGCGATGAGGAAAAAGTTGGCGAAGTTGGAGAAGATATCGATGCTGAAGATTGTTCGAAGCATCGGATATTTCCAAATCCAAGCCAAAGAATATTTACTATCGGACCAGAACTCTTTAAACGAATACTTCTGCTCATTGTTTGACTTCCCCAGGTCCTTACTGATGGTTCTTGAAGCATAAAGCGGACCCAACCCACACAACGTTTGTGCAATGAAGGGAATAACCGGGGCTAGGCCGTAGAGAAAGCCTCCTAAAGGTAGTCCGAGCATCCAGATGATGTTGTCTCGAGTTTGGTTACGGCCTTGCGCTTGAACAAGCAAATTCTCAGGAATGATGAATCTCAAAATGGCGTTGGTTAGGCCTCCGAACGTGCCTGTAATCATTCCTGCAAACAGGCTAAAGAAGAACAAAAGTGGGAAATTGAATTTGCCCAAGTAAAGCAGTAGCGAGAAGGTTGACCAGATACCAATTTGGCTCAGCCCGTAGAAGAGAAGTAACTTCTTCTTGTTAAAACGATCGATGATCATCCCGGCTGGGATCGTCATGATCATCGAGCCTGCCGAGCTTGCGGCTCCAATCACTCCCGCTTGACTTAGGCTTCCAGTGAGGTAGTAGCTCGCAAGTGAAATAGGGATAGCTACGAGTGATGCCCCTAAGGCGCTTGCTGTATCAGCGAAGAACCACCGTAGATAGTCAGGATGGTTCTTGCGTACGATGGTCCAAAATTTTTGATCAGTATAATCCTGCATCGTGTCTCTCAATGTTTGACAACCGCGACTGAAAGCTCATGCGCGCAGCATGAACCCAGCGTCGGATTTCCGAAGTGGGTAATTCTCACGGGTCAACTTCTTGACCCGCCGCAACTTGCGGTGTGTCAAATGAGATTTATTGATGCAGTAAGGTGAACATGATGTGCTCCAGGTACTATGCCATTAATCTTGAATCAGTGCCGATAAACTTCCCCAGAGACACCGGCTTCTCCTAGTGTGGTGGCTGGGTCGTCGTAGAACTGGGAAACGAGTGACATGTTCCCCTTCATGCGTTCAATAAACTTAATGTCCATAACGGCAGGCAGGTAGCTCTTTTCGAAAGCTGTGGAACATGACGTGTGTCACTTTCTGCGACGTATCTCACACAGTAGGGGGCGATTATGCCTGCTGTCAATAGTTTTGCCTGAAATTCCGGTTTCTAAATTTGATTCCATCCGGTGCTGGCGGTGCGAACGTCCGTATGGTTAGGTGGGGCTCGCCTGAATGGATGGCAAGGGTTTAATTTTGGATCCAGCAAAAATAGTGTTGTCACGCTGCATATCGAAGTCCTGAACGCCCTGAATGGTGACCGTATGGCCTGGCTTGTGTGGTGCATATTTGGGATTAGCTTCGGCAGTAGATTACCAATCTTGCCAACCTCACTGAGCTGGATATCAGGTGCCCACCAAACAGGGGCTAGGTCCCGGCTCGCCTTGAAGTCAGCGTGAGTTGATGGACCGCAATAATTAAGCCTTGCTTTGCTGCGGCACGGATCTTGGGGCAAGGAATATGAATGTAGTTCCTGCCCCAGGACATCCCAGGTAATTCCTGAGATGGCGGTCAAGGCGCCGCTCAGTGCGGTGACTACGGCAATGACGTCAATGCTGTCCGCCAAAAATAAGGCTAAGAGGTGCCCGGTATAAGCGGCGCATAGGGGTATCTGGAGGAGGTTTCAGTGCACCTTTTTCCACACGGAGGTAGGGGCCGCAGAACCGATAGAACCATGATCCTGGCTGGAAAAGCTGGGGTCGGTATTTTGTCCAGGGCCAGCGATGAAATTAGTTTGGCGGACCACAGCGCAATGAGGACAAAGGTGAGCAGTCTGCCGCTGGAGTCCAACTTGAACGATTGGATGGCAAAAGCGGTGGGGATGAGGCCATCGCCAAGCGCGGAGGCCACCACGGCAAACACTAGGTTTCTAGCGCGTGTTTTGAGCATGTGTCCTCTTTCGGTTGATTTAGGGGGAGGAATGAAGAGGGACCGAACTTCGTGATCATTTGCCAGACAGTTTGAGCGCTTTTCATAGGTGCCAGGAAGCATCCTGACAGAAAAGAAACTATCAGAATAAAGGTATGGAGGGGGTAATCGATTATCTATAGCAAAATAGCAGGTAAGTATGGGTTTCTGGGGTGAATTAATTGCGTGTAGTTGGCGGTGATGCGCGCTGCGGTGGGTCCTCCGGAGTGTGTTGCCGCCGGGAAATTGGGTGAAATTGTGTGCGGTTAGCGGGAAAGTGGGGCCGCGGGATTGGTTGGGCCAATGACGGCATTTATAAGGTACAGAACATGTAAAGTGTTGATACAGCAACCTCCCAGACTTCCGTTGTAGAAAAAGAGAGTCGTTAAAAACATGGGCCGTGGTGGAGACCGCTGCGTCCCATCACATCGTGAAGGAGAGTGCTAGGTGAGTACATCATCGCGCATCGTCGGGCTGGATTTGGCTCGTTCACTTGCCATTATTGGCATGATTATTTTGCACATGGCCTCGTTGGTATGGAGTACCAAGGTCATATTGTCGGGCCTTCCGGCCGCCCTATTTGCCATCGTCGCCGGCGTGACGATGATGCTCATTAGCAAGAACTATTCCGTACAGACGCTGCTGCGCCTGATTGCCCGTGGCGCCATCATTACGCTTATCGGACTGGCACTGCTCCCGGTTGGCGGGCAGATTCAGGTCGTGCTCGTTGCTATGGGTATCACCATGATGGTGGTCTCCTGGGTGCCACCGCTGAACATGTGGTGGAAGCTGGCCCTGTTCTTCGTCGCCGCCATCGCCTCAACCGTGCACTACGCGCCGTTTACCCTGCCGCAGGTCTATCCGCTGCTGGCATGGATCGCGTATTTCATCGCCGGCATGCTGCTCTTTGAGGTCTACATCCGCCCAGGTAGCTTCCGCACGGCGCTGCAGTGGATTGTTACCGCAGTCAGCGCGGTGATTGCCGCGGTTGGCACCTACTTCCGCTTCGAGCCGGATATTCCCAGCTGGCTGCGCTTTACCGGCCACACCGGCGTAGCGGGCGAAATCCTGCTCTCCGTTGCAGTGGCAGCAGTGGTGCTGCACCTGTGCCTGCTCATCGGCAGCGCGGTACCCAAGCTCGTCTACCCCTTGGCCGCAATGGGCACGATGTCCCTGACCGTTTATGTCTTGCACGTGCTCTCCGCCTATTACTGGCAAAGCAACATCTCACTGCACAACACCGCGTGGGCATGGGCATTTATTGGCCTATTCCTCGTGCTCGCCACCATCTGGCGGAAATTCCTGGGCCAAGGCCCCCTCGAAAAGGCCGTCTCCTCCGCCGTTAAACTCGCCGTTCCTGCTGGAAAGAAGGACTAACATGTCGCGTAAATTTGCTACCGCTTTGACCACCGCCGGCATCATCGGGATGTTGGCGGCCCCCGCCAGCGCCCTTGAGCACGGCGAACCCGCCCCCGATAACGCCGAGTCCCGGACCGTCGCCGCGCTCAAGATGGGCCGGATAGGCAACTTCGGCGACTGCACCGGCACGCTGGTGGATAAGCAGTGGGTGCTTACCGCCCGCCACTGCCTGCAATCCGTCAATAATGAAGGCACCCAGGCCCGCCTGGGAGACAAGGTCTATGACGCGGATTCGTGGGCGCTATCCCCGCTTTCCGATGCCGGACTGCTCCACCTCACCGAGCCCGTAACCGATATCAAACCGGCCAAGATCTCCACCGATATTCCCGAGACCGGCGACCTTGGCACCCTATATGGCTGGAGCAGCAGCTCCTCCATGGCGCGCAAGGGCCAGCTGCCGATGGCAGAGATGAAGGTCTCCGAAAT
Organism: Corynebacterium sp. KPL2680; assembly: GCF_040225675.1. Taxonomy (NCBI): domain Bacteria; kingdom Bacillati; phylum Actinomycetota; class Actinomycetes; order Mycobacteriales; family Corynebacteriaceae; genus Corynebacterium; species Corynebacterium sp. KPL2680. The sequence goes on along the minus strand of NZ_JBEHFM010000022.1, from coordinate 21,724 downwards.
CCTGGGCGGCGGGCCAAGCGATGACGCCGCACAGAAGCCAGGCGCCGGCAAGGAAGCCCCGGAAGGCTACGAGTCCGTGCCAGCTGAGGAAGCCATGCCCGGTCTCAAGATGCCGGGCGGCTCCAAGCCGGATGCCGGCATGAAGGTCCCTGAAGGCTACGAATCCGTGCCCGCCGAAGAGGCCATGCCCGGCTTCAAGATGCCGGGATCTGGTTCGGGATCGGATAAGCCCAAGGTGGTCTCGCCGGGTGCCACCAAGCCGGGCGCCGAGCAGCCGCAGATTGTCAAGCCTGACGGCAACGGTGGGGAAGTAATGCAGCCTGGCCAAGGCGGCATGGCCCCGATGATCAGCAGCCCGATCCTCGATGTCCACTCCACCGGTAATGCCGGCATGCAGGGTGGCGATTCCGGCGGACCGTTCTTCGTGGGCGGAAAGCTTGCGGGCCTAGCTACCGCGGGTACTTCCAATGCGGACCCGGATTTGCCCTCCCCAAGCGCGGCTATCACCACGCTCGCCGGCACTAAGGACTGGGTAGACGGCGTGATCAGCGGCAAGGATAAGGACGCCATCTTGACCGCGGAGACCACGCCTACCCCGCAGGCAACGCCGCAGACCAGCGGCGACCGCCCGTGGATCTACTTCACGGTAGCGGCCATTGGCCTTATCGGTGCCGCGGCGGCTGCGCGCACCTTCGCTACCGGTGCTGGCAACGGTGCCGCCCGCACGTCGCGCCGCTAAAAAATCTCGATGCGCCCGCCCAAGGATTCGGTCTGGCGCAGCTGCGCCACCCACTTCGGGCCACCGGGGTGCAGGCGCAGCACCGGGCGGGAGGAAATCTTGACCGGGGAGACCGATTCCTTGCGCGCGCCCGACCTGGCTTCGATGCGGGTGCGGGCGCGGTAGCCGGCATCGGCAAGCTCGGCGATGGAAGGCTCGGGGGCGGCGAGCTTCTCCCGGGCATCGTGAAGCAACTCCAGCGCCTCATCCAAGGCCTCTACCAGGGCCGGGGCATTGGTCTCGCACATCTGCCGCACGAGATCCGGGCGGGTTCCGGCCACCCGGGTCGCATCCTTGAAGGAACCGGCGGCTAGAGACTGCGCCAAAATGCCGCCATTATCGCCCACCGTGGCGAGAGTCTCCGCAAAAATATGCGGCAGGTGGGAAATGCGAGCGACCGCCGCATCGTGGTTGGCCACACGGATGGGCACGGCCTCTGCATGCACCATCTGGGTCATGCGCACGACGTCCGTAAAAGTCTCAATCCATTTCTTAGGAATCTTTTCCCCGCGCGCCTCATACTCAGCGGCGTAATCGTAGGTAATTCCCCACGCGGCGCGGCGGAAAAGCCCCGTCTGGGAGTGATCCCATCCCGATTTCGAGGTACCCGCCATCGGGTGCCCGCCTACGTAGCGATCCTCCATGCCGCGGTCACAGACCTGCTGGCGCACGGGAGTCTTTACGGAGACCACGTCAGTGATGCCGCAGCTAGGGGCGTGTTCCTGAATAGCATCCAAGACGCTACCCACCGCGGTCATGGGAACGGCTATCACGATGAGCGCCTCTTCAACCTCGGCGCGGTTAAGCACCGCCGGCAAGTCATCATTGACGTCAAAGCCCTGCTTGACTGCGGTGCGAGCGGCGGACGTCGAGTGGTTGTATCCAAATACGTCGTGGTTATAGCCCGCGAGATCGCGCAGCAAGGAACCACCGATGAGGCCGAGGCCGATAATGCAGATGGGGCGTTGAACATCTTGAGAACTCACGGTGACAATTGTGGCACAACACGACTAATCTCACGAGGTATGAGCAACGAAAATTACTCTTTCGCGGTTACCGTCGCCCGCAACGAGGGACAATGGGTCGTGCGCAGCTTCGATGATGACTTTGAGGACCCGCAAACCTCCATCACCGCGGTGCGCTCCCTGCGCTCTGAAGGCGCAGCTTTCGCCCTTCTCTGCGTAGAGGACGCCTACTTCATTGCCGTGCGGCCCGTGCCCGGCGGGGTGAAAATGCTAATTTCAGACGCCACCTATGGCGTTGATGATGACTTTGCCGCGGATTTCATGGAACTCAATGACTACGAGATTCCAGACGTGGACCCGGAAGAGGCTGACCCCTACGGTGAGGGCGACTTCGATATTTTCGCTGACCTGGGCCTATCCGAAGATCAGGTGGGCTACATCATCGATGATGAGGACGATTGGCCCTCCGATATGCTCCTGCGCATCGCCGGCGACCTGGGCTTTGGGGATGAGCTAGAAGACGTCATTGATAACGCCTAAGCCCCTGCAGCGCGCGCAGAAACGCATGCAGCGCGCCCTCGCGGTGGCGCGCCAGACCCCCGCCGGGGATGTGCCGGTTGGGGCGGTGCTTTATGATGCCGCCGGTCGCGAGCTCGCCACCGGTGTCAACCGCCGCGAGCAATTGCGCGATCCCACCGCCCACGCCGAGGTCGAGGCCATCCGCCAGGCGGTGCGCATCCACGGCGATGGCTGGCGCCTGACCGGCTGCGAGCTCGTGGTCACCTTAGAGCCCTGCGCCATGTGCGCCGGCGCCCTGCAATCCGCCCGGGTGAGCTCGCTGGTTTTTGGCGCCTTTGAACCGAAGACGGGTGCGTGCGGCTCGCTTATCGATGTCCTGCGCGCCCCCACCGCGCCCTTTACCCCTCAGGTCCGCGGTGGCGTCCTCGAAAAAGACTGCGTGGCGTTGCTGGAAAAATTTTTCACCACACTGCGCGAAAAGTGAGTATAGTTGCAGTCACACAGTATCCGACTCATTTAAGGAGAGAGAAAATGGGCGATTTGGAAAACAAGAAGGACGACCTCGCAGGCAAGGCAAAGGAAGCTTTCGGCGAGGCAACCGGTAACGAAGACGTAGCCAACGAAGGCAAGGCCGACCAGGTCGCCTCCGAGGCTAAGGACAAGCTGTCCGATGCTGCTGACAGCATCAAGGACAAGGCCAACGACATCATCGGTGGCCTGAAGAAGGACTAATTTTATAGTCCCTTCATAGCGAAATCGCTGCGCTGGCTTAATGCTGGCGCGGCGATTTTGTTGCATCGGGGGTCCTCCCGTAATCTGGAACGCGGTGGCGTGTCCGAGCGGCCGAAGGTGATCGCCTCGAAAGCGATTGTTGGGTAACCCCCAACCGCGGGTTCAAATCCCGCCGCCACCGCGCAAGGCCCCGACCTGTTAATGCAGGTCGGGGCCTATTTTTGTTTTCTCCAACGGGGTGGCTTTGGGCTTTGGGTTGGCTTAAGCGTCGTGCTTTGCGCGCGCAGCCCGCGTGCGGCGGCGCTGTAGGGTGGGGAGGAACCACGTCACGACGGCAGCGATGACGGCCATGGCGCCCGCGCTCCACGCGAGGTATTTCACGGGGGTGAACCACCACGCCAGGGCAGCGATTACTGCGATGACGATCCATACGGCGGGCACGAGGAGGCTGGGTTGTTCGGCCCACGGTTCCCGGGGGAATCGGCTGCGCGCCTCCGCACGGATGCGGCGCGGCGTTTTACGTGCAAGTGCCAAGGAACAGGCGACCACAAAGGCCAAGCCAATACCGGCAATGAGCAGGCTGCCGCTTACGCCGCCGAACATAAATACGCCGACGGAAAGCGCTAAGGATAAGCGTTCACCGATCGTGAGTGGGAAGTTCTGTGTGGGATCGACATCTGGATAGATGCTGTTGAAGATGTCTTTACGGGGGTCGTTGTGCATTTTTGTTTCTTATAGGGGGGTGGTTTATTGACAATCAATAGAAGTTAGGTCAGGATACACTTACTTCAATTAGGCAAGCTTAGCCTATATCATTTTTAGGCACGAAAACAAGGTTCTCAACATGATTGGAAAACTGTGGAAGTCGGCGTTCGGCATCATCGTCGCTGCTTTCCTCGTCGCGGCATTCGCCCCACTTTTGTCTTCTGCCCCGGTTGCCCACGCAGATGAATCCTGCACATGGAAATGGGGCATCAAGCAGTCATTCCGCAGCTACGTCAAAGGCAATATCGCCCACGGTGGATGGGGTGCCAACGGCATTGGCTTCACGGGCGACGAACGGGGCGATGGTGCGTTCGTCTTTACTGCAGGAAAGCCCGATGCGTCTGGTGGGAACGTCACGATTCCGTTCAATGGAACGCTGAGCTTTACCGGCCACGATGGAGTCTTGGACATGACAATGTCGGACTTCAAGGTCAAGGCCTCTGGTAAGCAGGCGCAGATTTCCGTGGACTACGTCTCCTATGAAATGAACCGCCAAGAACTCAGCCGCGGTAAAAAGATCCAAGGCAATGATGAGGTAATCGCCACCATTAATCTGGCCAACCCCGTCAAAGATGGTGCCGGAAAGGTTGATTTGTCTGGATCTATCACTCTGACCTCTGGCGGGGCCAAGTTTTTCACCGGTTTCTACCAGCCAGGTGAAGCCTTAGATCCGTCCTCTGGCGGCATTGCGCTTGATGGCTCGTGTTCCGAATCTGGTTCCGGATCTGGCTCCGGTTCCGGTGAGAAGCGTCCCTTGACGTCCATTACGGGTTCCTTCACGGGCTTTAACAAGGAAGCCATGGACATCCTGTCTGAAACCAATGACACGATGAACGGGATTACTACGTTCATGGGCAATACCCAGGCGTTCCTGGATGAGTTGGAGTCTTTCAACGATCGGGGCGGATCGAACTCGAATTCGGATGGTTCTGCTTCGGGTACGTCGAACTCCACTGGAGGAAACTCGGCTTCTACTAACTCTGCAGCGGGAAATTCATCACCGAGTAACTCTGGTTCGGGCGGAGGCGGCGGTGCCTCAGGAACTGGCAAAGCAGCGGGATCTGGTCCTTCGCACTCTGGAACTGCGAATTCCGGTGCCCCGGGCTCAGGTAATTCAGGTGCGGAAGCATCTGGCGGGGGCGATGCTGTCTGTGAGGCCACTGGGGTTACGCAAGCCACTGCTCAGTGGGGGTTAAAGAAATCCTTCCAGTCCTATATCACCGGATCCATTGCCCAAGGCCGATGGGATCTCTCTGGTGTTGGCTATGACAATGGACGTTTCCAATTCACGGGTAACTCCGGTGCCGTAAAAGATGGCGCGGGCTCCGTGCAATATGGCGGAAGCATGCAGTTCACCGGGCACCACGGCAAGCTGGACCTCAACATCGCCAATCTGGAAATCACCTTCAACGGCAATTCTGGCGAGCTTATCGCTGACGTGCGCTCTTCCAATATGGAAGGCAAGAAGAAAGACTTTGGGCGCACTGTTATTGGCACCTTGAGTTTTAATTCCCTCGACGTCGGCACGGACGAAGTGTCCGGTGAAGCTGCGGTATCGCTTTCTGAGGCCGGTTCCCAGGCACTCGCTGAGTTCTATGAACCAGGCACCCAGTTGGATCCGCTGAGCTTCCACGCCGCCTTGGGCGGAAGCGCTGATTGCGGCGCCGTATCCGGTGGCGGCAGTTCTAGCTCAGGTTCCGGATCCGACGGATCAGGCGCGGGCGGAAACGGAAAGGGCAGCTCTGGTTCCAAAGGCGGCGCGCATGCCGCAGCCGGGGACTCAGCGCTAGCCGGTGACTCGGGGCAGGGATACGAGGACGGATCGAACAAATTCAAGGTCAAGTCCGCGACGTCTCCCGGCGGGGGCCTAGATAACCCGACCACCTATCTACTGCTCTTCATCGTCGGATTGATCATCGCCGGTGGCTCCACCAGTCGGCTTGTCATGAACAACTCTTAGAAAGATTGCCGTGAAACTCGTTCTTCGTTTCCTCGTGCCATTCCTGTGCATCTTCAGCCTTACCGCGTGCGGTGTGCAGGGAAGCTATACCGATCAGCTACCGGATCCCGCCGATCTCTCGGACCCCAGATCCTTTGAAGGTGTCAGCGATGTCAAGGATTTTGACGATATCGAGCCGGTTACTGATAAGGCAGAGCCGGCGCTTCCGGTGGAGCTTACCGATGCCGATGGTAATGACGTCACTGTCACCGATGCCTCCCGCATCCTCGCGTTGGATATCTATGGCACCTATACCAAGACTCTTAGCGGCTTGGGGCTTGCGGATAATATCGTCGGCCGCACAGTTTCTTCTACCGAGCCCAACCTGGCGGATCTCCCGGTGGTGACCGAAGGCGGCCACAATATCAACGTGGAGGCGGTGCTGGAGCTGCAGCCGACGCTCGTCATTGTGGATCACTCCATTGGCCCGCGCGATGCCATCGATCAAATCCGGGCGGCGGGTGTCACCACCGTGGTGATGGAACCTGAGCGCACCATCGATTCGGTGGGCGAGGACATCACCACGCTTGGCGATGCCCTCGGCTTGCCCGACGAAGCACGCGAGCTAGCCGAACGATCTACCAAGGAAATCGACGAGGCAAAGGGAGCCATCAAAGAGTTGGTTCCCGATGATCCGATGCGCGTGGCGTTTCTCTATGCGCGCGGAAACGGCGGCGTTTTCTTCATCATGGGTGACGGTACCGGTGCGCAAGACCTGATTGAAGGCATCGGCGGCGTGGATCTGGCTGCAGAAAACAACCTTTCCCATGCAGAACCTGCTAATGCTGAGGCGCTGGCGCGCATCAATCCAGAGGTGATCATCATGATGACTAATGGCCTGGAATCCACCGGCGGCATTGACGGCTTGCTGGAGCGGCCCGGCGTTGCTCAGACCACCGCCGGCCAGAAGAAGCGCATCGTGACTATCCCGGACGGCCAATCGTTGGCATTTGGTCCCATGACAGGGCAAACGCTGGTGAAGCTAGCAAAGGCTGTGTATGACCCGGACAATGAGTAAGGGCACGGACACCTTCGCGCGCCGCCGCACGCAGCGCACTTGGGTATTCGTACTCCTGGGGATTCTCACCGTGCTCGCGGCGCTCATCTCCGTCGTGCTGGGGCAATACTATGTACCGCTGTCTGATCTCTTCCCCATTTTGGCAGCTGGCCACGGGGAGGATTCCTTGACCGCAAGCGTGGTGTGGGACATTCGCCTACCGCGTTTGGTCTTGGGGCTCGTGGTGGGTGCGGCCTTGGGCGTGGCCGGCACGCTGATGCAGGCGGTGTTCGCCAACCCCCTGGCAGAACCCTCCATTATCGGCGTTACCTCCGGTGCGGGCGTTGGTGCGGCCGTAGTCATCGTCTTTAATATCGAATTCTTCGGTACCTTTACCGTTCCCGCCGCAGCCTTCCTTACCGCGCTGCTGGTTACCTTCATTATCTATCAGCTTGCGCGCCACAACGGAAGGGTTGCCGTGGTGCACCTGATTCTCACCGGCATCGCCATCAATGCGGTATGCAACGCCATCATCTCTTTCATGGTGTACTTGGCGCCGACCGCCAACCGCGAAGCGATCATTTTCTGGCAGATGGGCTCCCTCAACGGCTCGCAGTGGAAACACGTCTGGGCGGTACTGCCCATCGTGGTGGTTGGCCTCGCAGTGGCCTTGCGCCTGGGCAAGCAGTTGGACGTCCTCGCGCTCGGCGAGCGCGCCGCCGCACATACCGGCGTGAACGTGCCGTGGCTGCGCATCGTGGCGATCGTGGCATCGGCAGTGTTGACCGCCGCGGCCGTTTCCTTCGCCGGCCTCATTGGCTTTGTAGGACTTATCGTTCCCCACCTGCTGCGCAGCGTCGTCGGACCAGAAAACCGCATCCTGCTGCCGGCTTCCGCCCTTGGCGGCGCTGTACTCATTGGTTTCGCCGACGTGGCAGCGCGCACGATGATTTCTTTTGCGGATCTTCCCATCGGCATTTTCACCGCCCTGGTGGGTGGGCCAACGTTCTTCATCTTGCTGCGCCGCATGATGCGCAAAGGAGTGCACTGATGATAAACGCTAAAGACTTAACCGTTCGCGTGGGGGAGCACACCCTCGTGGACCAGGTGTCCTTCACTGCTCAAGCGGGCGAAGTTACAGGACTTATCGGTCCGAACGGCGCCGGAAAATCCACCGTCCTAGCTGCCGTGGCTGGAGATATCGACTATTCCGGTGAGATCACCGTGGGTGGGTTATCGCCCAAGGCGCCAGCGCGAGAGCTCGCGCGCACGCGTGCGGTGATGCTCCAAGACGTCTCGGTGTCCTTCGAATTCCTTGTCCGCGATGTCGTTGCGATGGGGCGCCGCCCGTGGGAAGGAACTGCCTACGCAGATCTCGACGATGACTTTATTGACGCCGCCCTCGATGCCGCCGGCGTCGCGCACCTAGCGGGCCGAGACATCAGCACGTTGTCTGGTGGTGAGCGCGCCCGCGCGGCCTTCGCACGGGTGCTTGCCCAAAATACCCCGGTGATCTTGCTGGATGAGCCAACGGCCGCGCTGGATATCCGGCACCAAGAACAACTGTTGGGCTCAGTAAAAGCCCTTGCCCGCGAGGCAGGCGTCGCCGTCCTCGTGGTGCTGCATGACCTCAACGCGGCAGCAGCATATTGCGATCATCTCGTATGCCTGTCGTGCGGGGGAGTAGCAGCCCAAGGGCGCGTAGATGAGGTCTTTACCAGTCCAACATTGTCTCAAGTGTATGGCTGGCCGATATCCGTCGATGGGCTGCAGGTACATCCACAGCGTGCCACGCCCACCATCAACCCACTCTTCTCACATAAATTGGAGGATTTCCATGTTTAAGAAAGTAGTGGTCACCGCTCTCGCGGCGACCGCGCTCACCGTGCCACACGCTTCTGCGGAAGAAACTTGCACCATCGAATCCGGTTCCTTGAACTGGGGAATTAAGCACTCGTGGCGTTCCTACCTCAAAAGCGGTTTTGCTGCTGGTGATTGGTCCACTAGTGGCCCAGTGACGCAAACCGGTGATCCTAAGGGGAAGGATTTCTCTTTCGGCTTCGAGGTCGATCCTGCAACCTCTACGGTAACGGTAGATGAGGAGGGCAATGTGGTGTCGTCCAATATCGAGAGCAAAGACTCCTCGATAACGTTCACCGGTCACCACGGAGCTCTGCATTCCACGGTAGTGGCACCTTTCATCAAGACCTCCGGTAATGAAGCCCAGCTCGGTTCCGGCTACGAGGTCTATCACGTAGAGGGTAAGAATATGCTTCAATACACCGTGGACGACCACATCGACGCTAATAAGCGCACTGGGGATGGGATCTTTGGCCACGGCACGGCGCGATGGACCAAGGAGGGAGACACGCTGACCCTTTCTGCCAGCGATGTGCGGTACAAGGAGCAGCAGGGGACAAAAGATGGAAAAATCGAGGGCGTAGACCAACTTTTCATGGGCATGTATAGCTCAGAGAACAAGCCTGAGCTTGATGATGCCCACCTAACCCTCAAGGTTTCTCCTGGTTGCGGCCAAAAGAAGGATGAAATGCCGCAGAACGAACCTGCTCCGCAGCCGCCGGTAGCTGCGCCGGAAAAGGAAGAGCAGCCACAAAGTCAGCCACCGAAGGACAATCCAGCTCCGCAGCCACCAGCGACCTCACAGACCCCGGCACCGCCGAAGAAGCCGGAGACTCCAAAGAGCCCTGAGACTTCGGAGTCTAAGAAGCCGGGAACTGATAAGCCAGAGAAGGACACTCCCTCCGGTTCTAGTTTCGCCAAGGTGTGGAACTACATCTTGGGCGTGGCAACCATTGGCAGCATGTTTGCCATTCTTGGGCAGGCGTTTATGAAGTCGGGCGCCCTTGAGAGCGTGCGTGCTCTACTCCACCGATAACAAGCTGCTGATCCGATAATAGGGGGTCAGCGGCGCGGGCGGTGTCGGCAGCCGCATCCCGAAGCCGCGCGCACCGCAGGCGGTGGGGTAGGGAGTTAGTTCTTTTGGTTGATTTCTTCCCACAAGCCTTGTAAATAAGGATTGCCTAACCTTAAATTTATATTTGGACATTAGGTAAGCATTACTTTGGAGGAAGTCAGTGACTGTGACGCTCAAGAAACCATTATCCGTCGCATTGCGTGAGGAGACCGCCCACGCCCATGAGAATGCGGAGGGTTCGGCGTTTATGCAGCGGCTCATGTCGGGCCAGCTGAGCGCTGAGGCCGCCGCCGATTTAAGCGGTCAGCTGTGGTTTGTCTATGAGTCTCTGGAGCGTGCAGTCCGCAGTGTGGCGCATACTCCAATCGCCGGTGCGGTGGCCGATCCACGCCTTGAGCGGCGCTTTGCTCTGGAGGCGGATCTGGCGGAGCTCGTCGGCGGCGACTGGCGTGAAAAGATCCGGATCCTGCCGGCGACAGCATCCTACGTTGCCCGCCTAGAAGGGGTATCCGGCAGCGCGGTAGAAGTGGTGGCCCATCACTATGTCCGGTATCTCGGTGACGTCTCCGGCGGTCAGGTGATTGCCGCGCGCCTCGGCACCCTCTATGACATCGAACCGGATGCGCTGAACTTTTATGACTTCAGTGCCATCGGCAAGATTCCGCCGTACCGCAAGGGCTACCGCGAACGCCTAGACGGCCTCATGCTGACTGCGGAGCAGCGCGAGGCTTTGCTCTCAGAGGCGCAGCGCGCATTTGCTTTCAACTCGGGGATCTTCACCGAGCTTGATAAGCGCCACTGATTTACTTTTTCTAATTTTCCAAATAAGGTAAGGCTCGCCTAATATTTTAGGCAAAGCTTCACCACTGCTTTCAAGAGGAGAAATTCATGAAAACAACATCCGTCATCGCCGTTGGAGCGGTTGCACTTGGCGCCGTCAGCGCCCCAGTAGCCTCTGCCGATGAGGCTCCAGCCGATGTCCCCGCCGTGGAATCCGGCCAATTGAACTGGCCCATCAAGGAATCCTTCATTCACCACGTGGAGACCAACCCGCTTGCCAAAGGTATCATCAATACCACCGAAGGCGCGGAGAAGGTAGGAAAGGACTTCACCTTCCCGGTCGATGCGGCCCACACCACGCTGGATGCTGAGGGAAACGGCACTATTGACACTCAGGGATCCGTGCAGATTCAAGGCTATCCAGGCCTCGGCCCTAATGGTTCCTACGGCGTCGATCTCACGTTCTCGGATATCAAGGTAGAAGTAGCAGGACAAAACGCCACCATCACCGCGGATTATAAACTTACGGGCGCCTCGGGCCCGCTTAAGAACAAGCCGGTTGAATTGTCTGGCGATGACGCCGCAATCTCTACCTTCACGCTTACTGAGTCCTTGGTACCGGAAACCGGCAAGACCTATGCCACAACTGATGCCCCCACCTCGCTGACCCAGACGGGCTCCGACATCTTCTTGGGCAAGTACCCAGTGGGGCAGCCGCTTGACGATGCCAACTCGGATCTCACCGTGGCATTCGACGGTGCCTCCGAAAACGCTAAACCATCTGACCAGGTAACCCCAGAAAAGAAGCCTTCGGGCGACAACGCTGCAGCCGATGGTTCTTCTTTCCACGGTTCTTCGTTCGGCACACTAGGCGAGACCATCGCTGCTGTTATCGAGCGGGTAAAGAAAATTAGCGCCTTCTTCTCTGACCTCGTTCTTCCTGGTCTGAGCTTGTCGAAGTTCGTTTAAACAGCGAGCGCTCTCTCGCGGCTGCATTGTCTACGCCGCTCCGCCGTGGCCACCCGATCTAGTCCTTGACTGCATCGAATGGCCACGGTTCTTTTTGGCCCGCCGCCTTGGCATCGTCTGTGAATACGGGCTGCCCGGCGGCTAAGTAATAGGGAATAAGGGGCACGGCAACTACACTAGGGCGAAGTTAAATCCGTCCGACTACGCGAATGCGAAGGTACATTTCCCGTGGCTAAACTCCTCTACCGGCTCGGGCGCTGGTCATTCCTCAATAAATGGAAGGTCATCGTCACCTGGGTGGTCCTACTGGCCGCCGCCGGCGGCGCTACCGCCTTGTTGATGAAACCGATGACGAGCGAGTTCGCTATCAAAGGCCCCCCGTCCATCGATGCCACTTACAAGACGATGGACCTTTTCCCGGAAGGCGGAAACCCCGCCAACTCCCCATCGGTGAACTTGGTCTTCCAAGCCCCGGAGGGCCAAAAGCTCTCGGATCCCGCCAATGAAAAGGCCATCAACGCGGTCATTTCCCACCTCGAGGACAACCTGGAGATGGGCGATACCATGCGCTTTGGCAACCCGCTTGAGGTCTCGCCGCGGCTGCAGGACGAGGTCGTCCACCAGTTCACGGAGATGGGGCTGCCGGAATCATCCGCGCGTGCCGATGCCGATAACCTCGCCATGGTCAATGAGGATGAGACCATTGCCTATACCACCTTCGATTTTGATGCCGAATCGCCCTATAGCGTGGATCAGGCCGATAAGGACATCGTGACGGAAGCGATGGACATCGGCAGGCAGCAGGGGCTTACCGTCGAGGCCGGCGGCGCCGGGTTTGGCGATGAGATTCGGGTTAACTCCACTTCCGAGATCATCGGTCTTGGCGTGGCCTTCCTCGTCCTCATCTTTACCTTTGGCTCCCTGGTCGCTTCTGGAATGCCGCTGATTTCCGCCGTCATCGGGGTCGGCCTGGGTGCATGCGGCATGCTGATTACCACGCACTGGATAGAGCTCAACAACATGACGCCGGTGCTGGCCATCATGATTGGCCTGGCGGTGGGCATCGACTATGCGCTGTTTATCTTGTCCCGCTACCGCGCCGAGCGCGCCCGCATGTCCGCCCCAGAAGCAGCCGGTATGGCGGCAGGAACGGCGGGCTCTTCCGTGGTCTTCGCCGGAACCACCGTCTTTACCGCGCTTTTTGCCCTGCTCATTGCACGCATCGAATTCCTCACCGCCATGGGGCTTTCCGCCGCCGCAACCGTGGCCATCGCCGTCCTCGTCTCCCTCACGCTCATCCCCGCGATGCTCGGGCTTTTGGGGGACAAGGCGTTTAGCGGCCGCATCCCCGGCGTGGCCGGCAACCCTTCCCACAAGGGAAAGGTGCGCCGCGGCCCAACCATGGGCCATCGCTGGGTACGACTGGTACAAAAGGTGCCCGGCTTGGCGATGGCCCTCGTCGTCCTCTCCCTCGGCGCCATGACCGCCCCCGTGCTCCACATGGAGCTGGCGCTGCCTGCCGATACCACCTCGAATCCCGATACCACCCAGCGCAAGGCTGCCGACCTGATGGCCGAGGGCTTCGGCCCCGGCGTCAACGGGCCGTTCCTCGCGGTTGTCGATGCCCACACCATCAACGCCGATTCAGCCGCACTCGCCCCATTGGTGGCGGCTCAAGGTGGAGAAGCCGAACCCGAAGAAGGCGCCGGCGAGCCACCCGCCGATAATCCGGAGGATCATGCGCCTGACAACGCGCCTGAGCCCGCGCCCGACGAGGCGCCCGATCAGCCGGCGGACCTGCCAGCCGACCAGCCCGGTGATCACCCCGCAGAACACCCTGTTGACCAGCCTGGCGACCAGCCAGCGGAACACCCCGCGGATCAGCCCGGCGAACAGCCAGCGGAGCCGGAAATCGCCCCCGTCGCAGAGGTCGAGGACAAGGAAGACGCCGCCGCGCCGACCAGCGCCGAAGACAAGGCAGCGCTGGCGTCCTTCCTCTACACCGCGGATCAGCTGAAGACGCTCGGCGGGGTAAAGCACGCACAAATCGTTGCACTCAGCGAGGACCAGCGCGCGGCACAAATCATGGTGACCCCGGAAACCTCGCCAACGGAAGCCGCAACCATTAATGTCGCGCACGCGCTGCGCTCTGCCACCAAGGAGATCGAAGGCACCACCGGCACCGAGATCGGCCTGACGGGCTTGACTGCCGTGCAGTTGGACATTACCGAGCGCCTGCGCGATGCGATGGCGCCTTACTTGAGCATTGTTGTGGGGCTGGCAATCGTGCTGCTGCTCGTCGTCTTCCGCTCCATCTTGGTGCCGCTGGTAGCGGGCCTCGGCTTCCTGCTTTCGGTCGGCGGCGCCTTTGGACTCACGGTGCTGGTATGGCAAGACGGCCTGTGGGGCCTCGTCCCAGGCCCCGGCCCGCTGCTATCGTTCATGCCGATCTTCCTCATCGGCGTGACCTTCGGCCTGGCCATGGACTATCAGGTATTCCTGGTCACCCGCATGCGCGAGCACATCGCGCGGCATCCGAAGGGCACGGCGGGGCCCTATAGCGCTGTCGATGAGGCCACCATCACCGGCTTTACCCAGGGCGCGCGCGTGGTGACGGCCGCCGCCATCATCATGATTTCGGTCTTCGTGGCCTTTATCAACCAGCCGCTGCCGTTCATCCAGATCTTCGGCTTTGCCTTGGCAGCGGGCGTGCTTTTCGATGCCTTCTTTGTCCGCATGACCCTCGTCCCCGCCTCCATGTTCCTCATGGGCCGTGCTACGTGGTGGATGCCCAAGTGGCTGGATAAGATCCTGCCCACCGTAGACATCGAAGGCACCGCGCTTGAGGAAGAATGGGAAGCACAACACGCGGATGACGGCCAGAAGACCAGGGAAGAAGAGGAAAATAAGGAATGAAGGACTTAAGTTTCGACATCGATAAGCGCCTGCCCGAAGGCCCCGGCAAGCATGGCCGCAGCGGTATTATCCACACCCCGCACGGAGATATCGCCACCCCGGCGTTTATCCCAGTGGCGACCAAGGCCACGGTGAAGACGTTGACGCCGGAGCAGATTCGCGCCACCGGAACGCAGGCGATTTTGTCCAATGCCTATCACCTCTACCTGCAGCCGGGCCATGACATCGTGGATGAGGCCGGCGGCGTGGCGAAATTCGAGAACTGGCACGGGCCGACCTACACCGATTCCGGCGGATTCCAGGTGATGTCTTTGGGCGTGGGCTTTAAAAAGGTCATCGCCATGGACTTGGCGGATCTCACCGAGAAGGATATTCGCGCCGCAAAAAGGGAGCGCATGGCCAAGGTGGATGAGGAAGGCGTGGATTTCCGCTCGATTATCGATGGCTCCAAGCACCGCTTTACGCCCGAAAAATCCATGCAGATTCAGCACGGGCTGGGCGCGGACATCATGTTCGCCTTTGACGAGCTGACCACGCTCATTGATTCGCGCACCTACCAGGAAGAATCCGTGGCCCGCACGCACCGGTGGGCGCAGCGGTGCCTAGAGGAACATGACAGGCTCACCCGCGAGCGCTACCACCGCCCGAAGCAATCGCTGTGGGGCGTGGTGCAGGGCGCGCAATACGAGGACCTGCGCCGCCAGGCCACCCGCGGGCTCTTGGACCTGGACCGCGCCGCGCGGGAGAAGGGTCAGCGCGGTTTCGGCGGCTTCGGCATCGGCGGCGCGCTGGAAAAGCAGAACCTGGGCACCATCGTGGGCTGGGTGTGCGACGAACTGCCGGACGATAAACCGCGCCACCTGCTCGGCATCTCCGAGCCCGATGACATCTTCACCGCGGTCGAAGCCGGCGCCGATACCTTCGATTGCGTCGCGCCGACCCGCCTGGCTCGCCGCGGTGGCGTCTACACGCTCGATGGCCGCCTCAACCTCACCAATGCGCGGTTCAAGCGGGATTTCAAGGGCATCGACGAGGAATTTGGCGGCTACGTCACGGAGAATTACTCGCGCGCCTACCTGCACCACCTGCTCAAGGCGAAGGAATTTTTGGCCGGCACGCTGTGCACCATCCACAACGTGGAATTCATGGTGCGGCTAGTAGATAATATTCGCGCCGCCATCAACGGCGGCTACTACGAGGACTACCGCGATGAATTCTTGGGCCGCTACTACGCGGCGTCGAAGGCGCGGTAATCTTCGCGCTTTTTCACCAGCTTGATAACAGTGGAGGTTATGGGCAAGAGGACGACCTCAATCAGCGTCTTCCACACAAAGCCCACCACCACGTAGTTGATGAACCCGCTCGTGGTGTCGATGCCGATGACGGGCGCGGCGATGGCGCAAAACAGCAAGGTATCGCCAAACTCGCCCACCACGGTGGAGGCGATCAGCCGGGAGAAAAGGCCCTTTTCGCCGCTGCGCTTCTTCATTGCGGTCAGCGTCCACGCGTTGAGCAGCTGGCCCACCAGGTAGCCGGCCAGGGAGGCCAAAACGATGCGCGGCACCAGGCCCAGCGTGGCGGCGAAGGCCTCCTGGCCCTCATAGAAATCCGCCGCGGGCAGCCAGATGGCGATGTAGAAACACACTACGGCGAGCAGTGCCATTGCAAAGCCGATGTAGATGGCGCGCCGGGTGGACTTGAAGCCGTAGCACTCGGATAAAACGTCGCCGACGATATAGGCCAGCGGGAAGAGGAAGAAGGCGCCATCGGTCACGAGCGGTCCGAGCTGGACGCCCTTGGTGGCGTTGATATTAGAAATCAAAAACGTCACGACGAAAATGGTGACGAGCCAGGGGTAAAGAGTGGAATGAACGGGGATAAAGCGCACTTGAGAGGAGGGGGATTTTTCCATGCCCACCATTGTGCCAAACCGTATGCTGGGAATATGAATTCCGCGACCACCGGGGCGGGCCGCTACGCCCCGAGCCCTTCCGGCGATCTGCACTTTGGCAACCTGCGCACGGCGCTTCTGGCGTGGCTCTACGCGCGGTCGACGGGGCGCAGGTTTGTGGTGCGGGTGGAAGACATCGATAAGCAGCGCTCCTCCCGCGCGGCGGCCGAGCGCCAGCTTGCGGACCTTGCGGCCCTGGGGCTGGAGTGGGATGGCGAGGTCATCTACCAGCAGGATCGCGAGGCCGCCTATGCCGCGGCGCTCCAGAAGCTGCCGGTCTACGAGTGCTACTGCTCGCGCAAGGATATCCGCGAAGCCTCCCGCGCCCCGCACGCCATTCCGGGCCAGTACCCGGGCACCTGCCGTGGGCTTTCCGATGCCCAACGTGCCACCAAACGCGCCCAGCTCGCCGCCGAGAACCGTCAGCCGGCGCTGCGCCTGCGCGCAGACGTCTCCATCTTCACCATCCACGACGCCCTGCACGGCGAGTACACCGGTGACGTCGATGATTTTATCCTGCGCCGCGGCGGGCAGGACGGCGGCTGGGCCTATAACCTGGCGGTGGTCGTTGATGATGCCTACCAGGGTATCGACCAGGTGGTCCGCGGCGACGATCTCTTATCCTCCGCCCCACGCCAGGCCTACCTGGCCTCCTTATTGGGGATTGCACCGCCGAGCTACGTGCACGTGCCGCTGGTCCTGAATACCGCGGGCAAGCGCCTGGCCAAGCGCGATGGCGCGGTGACGATGCGGGATATGGGGGAGCCGAGGGGCATCGTCAAGCAGCTGGCGCAGTCTTTGGGCTATGAGGCGGAGACCGCCGCCGAGCTCCTCGCGCAATTCCGGCCGGAGGAATTGAGCCGCGAGCCGTATATTTGGCGCGCGTAATACTATCGAGCCCATGGAAGTTTTACTGGTTCTCATCGGGCTCATGCTGCTGACCGTCTTCGTCGTTGCGATCGGCGATAGGGTCGGGCTGCCCTGGCCCGCGCTGCTGACGATTATTACCGCCTGCGCCGTTTTCGTGCCGGGGCTGCCGCAATTCGACATCCCCACCGAGCTCATCCTTCCCATCTTCTTGCCGCCGCTGCTGTGGGCGCTGGCGCGGCGCACGTCCTGGGGTGTGATTCGCGGGCAGTGGGTGACCATCCTGAGCCTGTCCGTGCTCCTCGTTGTTGCCACCACCCTCGCCGTGGGTGCAACCGCCTACGCCTTCCTGCCGGGGATTAGCATCGCCGCCGCCATCCTCATCGGCGCGGCCATCGCCCCGCCGGACCCCGTGGCCGTGGATGCGGTGGCCGAGCCCGCCGGCATCCCGCGCCGCATCATCACCACCTTACAAACGGAGGGGCTGTTTAATGATGCCGCCTCCATCGTCGCCTTCCACCTCGCGCTCGCCGCCGTGACCCAGGGCGGCGATATCTCCTTTGGTAGCGGCGTGCTGAGCTTCCTCTATTCGTCCGTCGTCGCGCTTGCCATCGGCTGGCTCATCGGGCGGCTGACGGCGCTGTTTATTACCCGCGTCCACGATGTGGTCGCGCGCAACGCCCTGACCTGGGTGGTTCCTTTCGCCACCTTCCTCGTGGCCGAGGAATTAAAAGCCTCCGGTGTTATCGCCGTGGTCATCGCCGCCGTCGAGCTCAACTCGCGCGCTGATATCCAGGCCGAGGACCGGCTTTCCGGCCAGTCTTTCTGGGAGACCATGGAGCTGCTGTTTACCGGCGTCGCGTTCGGCCTAATCGGGCTGACGGTTAATACGGCCATCGCGGAGGTCGGCTCGGATTTGTGGCACTCGGTCATGGTTGGCGTGATCCTCTCGCTGGTGGCCTTCGTGGTGCGTTTTGTGTGGATGTTCTTCTACTACCGCCTCAACGTCTCGCGCGGGCGCCCGCACGTTGCTCCGCTGCGGATGCAGGAGGTATTGCTGATGACCTGGTCCGGCATGCGCGGCCTGGTGACCTTGGCGCTGGTTCTATCCATTCCTACCGGCGTCTTCGCCTTCCACCACGAGCTGGCCGTTATCGCCCTGACCGTCCTGTTGGTCACCATGGTGCTGCCCGGCCTGCTGCTGCCGTGGCTGATGAGGCAGCTCGATCTCACTGAGGCCTCGCAGGCCGCCAACGATAAGATGCGCGCCGCGGTGGTCTCGCGGGCGCGCGCCGCCAGCATCGATGCGCTATCGCAATTCCGGCCCGAGGACGATGCCACCGGCGAGGCCGAAACTGTCGATCCGGAAATTTCCGCCAACGTCATCCAGTGGTTTGAGGACCGCCTGGGTGATGGCGAAAACCCCGCCGAGAATAACGACGAGCGCAAGCAGCGCGCCGAGGAGGCCCGCCGCGTCGCGCTGGAGGCCCGGCGCACCGCGCTTAACGCCGCGCAGAGCGAGCTCCTAGTCCTGCGCAAGGATCGGGCCTTCAATCCGGCCATCGTGGATGAGATACTGGAAGAGATCGACCGCATGGTCATCGGCACTAAGCACCGGGAGATTTAGCCCATGGATCCACGACACTATGCCGAGCTCGAAGACGCGATGGACTACCTCTACGATTTCCTCGACGAGGACTTGGCGGACCGCGTGCGCGCCGAGCGCGAGTTCGTTCCGGCGGGCTTAGAAAGCTTGCTTGCCGATGACTCCCTCGACGACTACGTCTGGCTCTGGATCAAGGATTCCGGGCCGAATGGCTTCCGGCAGTACCTGCGCGATGGCGGTTATTCCGAGGCCGAGGTACGCCAGACCTTCGCGTGGGCGCGCAGCGAGTGGGGGATGAATACCCCACCGCATATCGCGTGGCTTAAAGAGGACGGCTACGAGCCGCCGCGCATCGATTAGGCCAGGCGGTACGGCCCCGCTTTGCGCACCGCTGCATCAATGACCTCCGGGTCCACCGAGACGGACTCAGCGTGCTTGATGACGACATCCGCGGTGGCATCCCCGGTCATCTCGAAGGTGGCTTGGCCCATTCCCGTATCGGCAAAGATGCCGTAGAGCTTTTGCAGGCACTTGCGCACGTCATTGTCATTGCGGATGCCATCGATGGCGATGCGGGTTTCGGTGACGGAAGATTTATCAGTCATAGAAACAAATTCTAATCCTTCGGTGTTAGATGCGGCCGTTGAAGGCTTGGAGCGCGGAATCCTCGCGGGTGCCGCCGCGGCCATCGCCGTAGTCGGCGTAATCACCAATCCAGGCAATCCGCGATACCCACTTCACTGCCTTATACCCGTGGTTCGATTCCACGCGGGCGCGCACTGGGGCGCCCAAGTGTAGATCGATGTCCTGGTCATTGCGCGAAATCGCCAAAATTGACTGATCCTCCATGGCGGTCTCGATATCGAAGGCCGCGTAGAAAGGCTCGCGCGGGCGGTTATCGTACATCTTTTGCGCCAAGCCATAGGACTCGATGAGCACGTAGTTGGCGCCTTCGGGGCGGGGGCAGAGTAGCTCGAGGACATCGGCAAGCTTGGGCCCTCCCCACTTGGAGGTCGCAGACCATCCCTGCATGCAGGTATGCGTGGCGATGTAGGATGTCTGCGGCAGCTCCCGCAACTGCTCAAGGGTGACGGTCTTTTCGGTGCCGTTGACATCATCAGCCACGGTAATGGCGTAGTCCTCCCAGCCATTGCGCTTGTACTCGGTCCACTCCGGGGACTCCTTCTCCGTCGGCGGCAGGCCGTTGGTCCAGTGGAAGGAGGAAATGGGCATCGGCGAGTCCTTGGTTTCCTTGGGCTTGCGCGGGTGGAAGTGGTTCAGCGAAAGCTTGCGGCCGATTTCGGTGAACGAGACCAAGAAATTATGTGCCCGGACGCGGTCCGCCAAGGTCCAATAGGACAGGGCAATCCAGAAGATGATGACCGCCACGATGGTGATGACGACGGTGGTAAAGGCCTGCACATAGCGCTCGGTGGAGACGTCACCGAAGACGATGTGGACCATGTTGTACTCGCGGTGCACGAAGAAGACCAGCACCACGTGGACCAGGATGAACGCGGACATCAAGACCATGCCGATAAAGTGCAGCGACCGCGCACCTTGGTGGCCGCCCAGCATCTTTACAAACCACGGGAAGCGCACGCGGATGGCCGGCGACATCCCCAGGCCGGTCACCATCATGAAGGGCGCAACGATGAAGATGACGAAGGCGTAGGCGAGTTGCTGGAGGGCATCGTATGGCGTGAAGTGCTCGATGCCGGGCGCGCTGAGGCTGATATAGACCTTGAAGGTATCCCACGCCTCCGGGATGATGTCCCAGGAGGTGGGGATGAGGCGCTGCCACAGGCCGGTGGCAAAGAGCAGCACGACGTACACCAGGCCATTGAGGACCCACAGCATGACCGAAAGGCCGTGCCAGTGGCGGCCCAGGCCAATGTTTTCGCGGCCCGGCAGCGCCACGACCGGTGACCACGAAAGCTCGTCCATCAAAGAGGTATATACGCCCTCTTCCTTGGGCAGCTTGCGCTTGGTAAAACGCAGCCATTCGGTGCCAGGCGCGCAGTCATTGCGCCACCACAGGCGCGGCATGGAAGAAAGCATTTCCAGCCCGGAGCGCAAGAGCGTGCCGATGAGTACAAAGTTGATGAGGTGCGTCGCGCGAAGCCACAAAGGAAAATCGGGGTTTTCGCCGAGAGCCAAGACATAGTCCATGGGGAGCGTCCTAGGGAGATAGTTTATGGGAAAAGGGCTATCTCTATTTTGACGGCTTTTCATGGATTAAACAAGCAGGGCGGATTCTAGGGGTCGTTGCAACGATGATGGTTATTTTGGTGTGATACTACCGGTTTGTGTCAGGGCGTTGCCGAGACAAATTCCTCTGTGCTGCACGCACGAACTTAGCGAGTATGCCGGCATCGCGGGCCAGTGGGGAAGTAGCGGGCAGTTCTGCCAGTATTGCTTGCAGGTGTTTGACTGCGCTGTTGGAGCCGTCTCGCGCGTACTCGTAGTCTCCACCGTGTCCGTGGGCTTTGATGAATAGGGCGCACAGGTGTGCGTCCTGAGCTTCATGAATAATGTCAACCATTCCCCCAGATCTCCTAGTCACCCCTTTTCCAAGTGCTTTTTATTTTTCCCGAAGCCCGCCACGCTATGACCAAGTTAACGACCTGAACGGAGGTTAGCCTCATAATCCAACCGACCCCTTTTTGTTCGGACTCCGCCTGTTTCGTGATGTTTACGTCACTACATTCAGCAGGATCGGGCTTACTACATTCAGCAGGATCGGGCTTCCCAGAGGTGAGAATTGCGATTGTGCATACAAGTCCCATAAAAAGAGGGACAAATATGGGAAACTTTGTTGTACTAGTCACCATAAACAAGCCTATGCCGACTAGCAGTAGGACCACGAAGGGGTCAAGTCCGTTTGAGTGGTGTTTCTACCTTTCGATAGAGCATGCAGTGTGATGGTGTCAGGGGCCAGCACG
>NZ_JBEHFM010000021.1:0-32775 GCF_040225675.1 Corynebacterium sp. KPL2680 | reverse complement strand
GGCCACGATTGGGGGGAGGCGGGCGCCATTCGCGCCTATGCAGCTATTTGCCGTACCCCGCTTTTAGTGCTTTGACCGCTAGTTCAAGACGAGACTTGGCGTGAAATTCGGTTAGCAGGCTAGACACGTATTTCTTTACCGTTCCCGGAGCATAGTGGGTGCTTTTTGCGATCTCTTCGTTGGATTTTCCCTCGCACACTAAATCGAGAATCTGCGCTTGAGCAGGCGAAATATGGTGCTCAGGGGCGGAAACCGCAGACGGGGATTGAGCATCGTTTTCGCTCCACTCGGGCATTTGTTGGAATAAGCGCGTTAATGGTTGGGGAGCTACGACCGTGCCACCGCGGACGGCCTCGCGTACCGTGTCCAAGATATAGGCTGGCTTCGAGCTTTTGAGGATATAGGCTGCCGCCTTATTGGATAGGACTTCCCTTAGGGTGTCGTCATTATCCATTGCAGTCATAGCAATAAATACCGGCGGATTAGGCAGCTCATTTAGCTCGCGCAGCAGCGCTGTGCCGTCCATCTCCGGCATATGAATATCCGCGATGACGGCATCGACATCGTGCTGTTCTAGCTGCTGTAATGCGGCTTTCCCATTTTCTGCGACGGCGATGATTTCCATATCTTCGGCCGCAGCGAAATAGTGGCCGAGTGCCTCGATGACCAGTGGATCATCATCGACTAAGAGCAGCGAAGTCTTTACTTGAAGCACCATGGGGCTGGGCAGCCAAAGACGAGCTCTGCCGAAGACTCGTACTTGTTATTTTGTGGGAGATCGCCTGGGGTGAGGTCTGCGCCGAAGAGAGAGGCGGACAGCATGAGGGGCGTGAGAAAGCTAGCGAGAGCAGCCTGCATGGCACGACTCCTTTTATATAAAAACCGGATTTATAAGAAACATACGTAAGTGTAGTAAAGGAATGGTGGCGCTGCCAGTGAAGGTGAACAAACTAACGTTGTTCATGCGCAGATGGGGGCAGTGCCAGCGTGAGCTCCCAGTGATCGTCGACCTGACCGGCTTCAAACCGGGCATCGATAGTTGCTGCGAGGCGCGCCATCGAATTAATGCCTATGCCGGAGGAGGTCTCCGGTGTGGTGCTCGTTGGCTTGGCAATAGGGTTGCAGATAGTAAGGATCGTCCATCCCAAATGCGGTTGCGCCGATACGGTAATTTCCGCCCCAGGCGGCGAGTACTTGACGGCGTTGAGGCAAGCCTCCCTGGTGATGGCTACGACCGAGTCAAGAACAGAGGGGGAAAACTGGGGGCAAAAATCTTCTCCGCTTACGTTGATAATTGGAGTGCGGTTGAGCTTTGATAGCTGTCCTTCTTCCCAGGCCAGTACCTGTGCAAGGCTTGTAGGGCGTGCGGCTTGTTTAAAACTGAATTCGTCGTTGATGCCGTCAATATTGGAACGCAAGACTTTAGTTAAAGCTCGTATTTCAGACATCGACGAGCGCATTGCATCGCTTAATTCATCGAGGCGGCGGCTGAGCTCCGGTGTGCTGGCGTATTCCAAGCTGAGCGCTTCTAGCTGCATGGTATTGACGGTAAGGCTGGAAATTACCGAGTTATGCAGGGTTTCAGCTAGGTCGGACTGTCGGCGCTTGACATCGTTATTCCACTCCACCATGGCGGTTTTATAGCGCCGTGCGGAATGGGCAAGTGAGCTGCCGATGAAGGTGCTAATGACCAAGAAAATTCCCCAGACCAGTGCCGGTGTTGGATTGAGGACTAGCCGCAACGTACTAGGATCTACCAGCCCTACCAGCCAAAACACTACGCAAAGAAGAATCGACTGCCATTTGGTGCTGTGGAAAGCGAATACGGCAAGGAATACTGGGGCTAAGAAAACGGAACTGGCGTAGGGGATTCCCACGGTAAGGATGGCAATAATCCAAATTGCCAGAAAACCCACTGCCATTGTCTTCGGGTACCGATAGGCAGATGTAGTGATGGCCGTCAAAATTAACCCGACAATTGCCGCTGAAAGTTGGTGTTTAGTTGGGGTGAGGAATGCGGCGAAAAGGGTAAGGGCCAAGCAAATGATGGCGATCAGCGCTGCGGTGCGCTGTAGGGTCATCGCCGCGCGAAGGCGGTGGCGAAATGGAGGTGGTGGGGTGAAAGTCACGGTGGAATGCGCTTCTTTGGTGCTCAGACTGAATAGTTATGAAAGGGCTTGTGGCGTCTCGCACCTAGCTTAAGGCCTGGAAGCGTGAAACCAGCAAATGAAAACAACTAAACCCCGCACCTTCCGGTGCGAGGTTTAAAACCTGCATGGAAAAGTGCGGGGTTTAGTCGGTCTTCATGAAGGAGTGTAAACGCGAAGGTTTACTTAAGCGTTAGCTGCGGCTTCGGTAGCAGCGTCAGCGTTGTCCTTGGAGGACAGGCCCTCGAATACGGAGGACAGGCCTGCGGAGTCGGAGTTGGACTCGGAGGACAGTTCAGCAATGCCCTTGATGGCCTTGAAGATTGCCTCGAAGTCGAGGGCGGAGCTGAGGTTTACGAGGGTACCGAGCATCGGTGTTTCCTTTCGAGTTGGCGGAGTGAAACTACAAATCAATCTCTCTCTGGGTAGCAACCACATCAGTGACTGCTGTGGTTTCCAGTATGTGCGAGTTAAATACGCCTGCCAAGCCTCTTTTGGATCCTTTGTGAGGTAACTTTTGGCCACCTTTTTACGACCCTTTGGGTAGCTTTTGGGTGTGGCAGAGTTTGTTTTTCAAAAGGTGGGTCGCTCCAGCTTGATGTAGAAGAGGGACACGGGTTTGAGGCTAAGAACTGGGAAAAGGGGGATAGTTTTTAAGGAGAGTTGAGTCGGTGGGAATAAGATTTGAGTGTGGGAGGTTATGAAGATTGAGTGACACGGGCTCAAGAATTTATGAACGAGTTCGCAACTTCTGTTAGAGTAGCGCACGGACGCAACGAGAAGTTGAGTCACCGACAATCAACTTTATTAACTGCACTCGATAAAAAGGAGAATGAACCATGGGACGCGCAGTAGGTATTGACCTGGGTACGACGAACTCCGTCGTTTCCGTACTGGAAGGTGGCGAGTCCACCGTTATCGCTAACTCCGAAGGCTCCCGCACCACGCCTTCCGTTGTAGCGTTTGCTAAGAACGGCGAAATCTTGGTTGGTCAGTCCGCCAAGAACCAGGCCGTGACCAACGTGGACCGCACCATCCGCTCCGTCAAGCGCCACATTGGTACTGACTGGACCGTCAACATTGATGACAAGGACTACACCTCCCAGGAGATTTCCGCTCGCACGCTGATGAAGCTGAAGCGCGATGCAGAGTCCTACTTGGGCGAGGATGTTACAGACGCCGTTATTACCGTCCCTGCATACTTCGAGGACGCACAGCGTCAGGCCACCAAGGAAGCTGGCCAGATTGCCGGCCTGAACGTCCTGCGCATCGTCAACGAGCCCACCGCGGCCGCACTTGCATACGGCCTGGAAAAGGGCGAGCAAGAGCAGACCATCCTGGTCTTCGACTTGGGCGGCGGCACCTTCGACGTGTCCTTGCTGGAAATCGGCGATGGCGTCGTTGAGGTTATGGCTACCGCAGGTGACAACACCTTGGGCGGCGATGACTGGGATCAGCGCATCGTTGACTGGTTGGTTGACCGCTTCAAGAGCTCCCAGGGCGTTGACCTGACCAAGGACAAGCGCGCCGTGCAGCGTCTGCGCGAGGCTGCAGAGAAGGCCAAGATTGAGCTGTCCTCCTCCCAGCAGGCCAACATCAACCTGCCTTACATCACCGTTGACTCCGACAAGAACCCACTGTTCTTGGACGAGACCCTGACCCGCACCGAGTTCCAGAAGATCACCCAGGATCTGCTGGACCGCACCAAGGCTCCGTTCAACCAGGTCATCAAGGATGCTGACCTTTCCGTTGGCGATATCGACCACGTTGTGCTGGTCGGTGGTTCCACCCGTATGCCGGCCGTATCTGACCTGGTCAAGGAGCTGACCAGCAAGGACCCGAACAAGGGCGTTAACCCGGACGAGGTCGTTGCAGTGGGTGCTGCCCTCCAGGCAGGTGTGCTGCGCGGTGAGGTTAAGGACGTGCTGCTTCTCGATGTGACCCCGCTCTCCCTCGGCATTGAAACCAAGGGCGGCGTGATGACCAAGCTCATCGAGCGCAACACCACCATCCCGACCAAGAAGTCCGAGACCTTCACCACCGCAGAAGACAACCAGCCTTCCGTGCAGATCCAGGTCTTCCAGGGTGAGCGCGAGATGGCTACCGCCAATAAGCTGCTTGGTTCCTTCGAACTCGGCGGCATCGCACCGGCACCTCGCGGTGTGCCCCAGATTGAGGTCACCTTCGACATCGACGCCAACGGCATCGTCCACGTGACCGCCAAGGACAAGGGCACCGGCAAGGAAAACACCATCAAGATCCAGGAAGGCTCTGGCCTTTCCCAGGAAGAGATCGACCGCATGGTCAAGGATGCCGAGCAGCACGCTGAGGAAGACAAGAAGCGTCGCGAGGAGCAGGAACTGCGCAATAACGCAGAGTCCACCTCCTACCAGACCCGCAAGTTCTTGGAGGACAACGAGGACAAGGTCTCTGAGGACACCAAGACCAAGGTCACCGAGGCTGCTGACGCCGTGGACGAGGCGCTGAAGGGCGATGACCTCGATGCCATCAAGTCCGCAGTAGAGAAGCTGTCCACCGAATCCCAGGAGATGGGCAAGCAGATCTACGAGGCACAGGCTGCCGAGGGTGGCGCTGAGGGTGCTGCTGATGCTGGCGCCGCACAGGGTGACCCAAACGTGGTCGACGCTGAAGTTGTGGACGAAGACGAGAACTCCGACGACAACAAGGATGGCGACAAGTAATGACTCAGGACAGCGGAATGCCGCAAAACCCAGGCGACCCGGAAAACACGGATCCGGAGGCTACCTCGGCTGACCGCGCTGAGGCTGCCGCCGAAAAGGCCGAGGAGGCACAGGCTGCCAACGACGCGCAGGCTGATGCCTCCGAAGAAGCGAAGTTGGATCCCACCCTTGATGCTGACCTCGAAGACGCGCTGGCTGATGTCAACGCCGATGAGGTCGAAGCCGAGGCGGAGGGCGATGAGCCCACCTCCACCGGTGCTGCCACCAACGATGTGGAAGCGCAGTTGGCAGAACGCACGGAAGACCTCCAGCGTCTGAATGCGGAATACACCAACTACCGCCGCCGCACCGAGCGTGACCGCCAATCCGTTATCGAGACCGCGAAGGCAAAGGTCATTAGTGATTTGCTGCCGGTTCTTGATGACCTCGATTTGGCCAAGCAGCACGGTGACCTGGAGGGCCCGCTCAAGGCGGTTGCGGATAAGCTCCGCAAGGGCCTAGAGCAGCACAACCTCACCGCCTTTGGTGAAGAGGGGGAACCCTTCGACCCAGAGATGCATGAGGCCGTGCAAGATTTGTCCTCCGGCGATGAGCAGGTGCTTGGCACCGTGCTGCGCCAGGGCTACCGCGTAGGTGAGAGGCTGGTGCGCAACGCGCTGGTTATCATCGCGGACCCCGGTGAGGATTCCGGCAGTTCGGAAGGCACCGAACAAGCCGATTAATCCGGGAAATGGGCGCCTTGGGAACTGACTGGTTCAACTTCCCCTGGCGCCCTTTTTACTAACTACAACCGATTCTTCTTGAAAGGAGGAGATGCCCAGTGAGCGCTAAACCCGAATGGGCAGACAAAGATTATTATGCGGATCTGGGGGTCTCCTCGTCCGCAGACCAAAGCGAGATCAAGCGCGCGTACCGCAAGCTTGCCCGCGAAAACCACCCCGATACCCACCCCGATGACCCCGCGGCAGCGGACCGGTTCAAGCGGGTTGCGGAAGCATACGATGTGCTTTCCGATGCCTCCGAACGCAAGGAATACGACCAGTTCAAGGCCATGCTGCGCAACGGCGGTGGCTTCGGACGGAACGGAGGCGCCGGCTTTCCCGGCGGGTTTCGATCCACGAACATGGGTGGACAAGGTGCGCAAGACTTCGACCTCTCGGACCTCTTCGGAGGAGCCACTGGAGGATCGTCTCAAGGCGGCGGTTTTGGGGATATCTTCGGTAGCGTTTTCAACCGCAGCGGTAGTGCTGGCCACTCAGCTAAACCGTCGCGGGGGGCCGACGTCGAAACGGAAATAACCCTCGATTTCCGCGAGGCCGCCAAGGGAACCACCATCCCGCTGGCCTTAAGCGGTAACGCGCCGTGCACCACGTGCCACGGCTCGGGTTCTTCCTCCGGCAAGACCTCAACGTGTGGTACCTGCAATGGCTCCGGGTACACCTCGGAAAACCGCGGTGCGTTCGGTTTTTCCGCCCCGTGCAAGGACTGCGATGGCACGGGCCGCCGCATCCCAGATCCGTGCCCAGACTGTAACGGCTCCGGAACGGTGCACCGCACCCGGAATATCACGGTCCGTATCCCCGCCGGCGTCATTGACGGCCAAAAGGTCCGCATCGCTGGCCAAGGCGAGGCTGGACCGAATGGCACCCCGGCCGGTGACCTCTTCGTTGCGGTTACCGTCAAGCCTGACAAGGTCTTTACCCGCGACGGCGACGATATCCACATCACCGTCCCTGTCTCGTTTGCCGAGCTCGCCCTTGGTGACACCATCACGGTTCCCACCTTGGACAGCCCGGTCCGCGTGAAGATTCCCGCAGGTACCCCGGATGGCCGCACCTTGCGCGTGCGTGGGCGTGGCATTGCCAAGCGCGCCGGCAAGGCTGGCGACCTCTTGGTGAGCGTGCAGGTCACCGTGCCTTCCAAGCTCGATGCAGCGGCCTCCAGCGCCCTGCGCACCTATGCACAAGCCGAAAAGGACTCTGGCTTTAATCCCCGCGCAGGCTGGGCCGGCGCGGAGAGCAATTAAGGCAGGAGGTGCATTGCACAATGAGTACTGGAAAGGCAGAAGGCTCCGGCACCGCCGTTTACGTCATTTCCGTGGCTGCCGAGCTTTCCGGGATGCACGCCCAAACCCTGCGCACCTATGACCGCATGGGTTTGGTCTCCCCGGCCCGCACCCGCGGCGGGGGCCGCCGTTATTCGGATCGCGATATTGAATTGCTCCGCAAGATTCAGGCGCTGTCGCAAGACGATGGAGTCAATCTCGCCGGCATCAAATCCATCATCGAGCTAACCGAAGAACGCGACCAGCTAGAGGCCGAGCGCGATGCGCTTGCCGATGAAGTCCGTGCCCTCCGCGATCAGCTTGCTGCCGGGCAGCGCTCGGGGGCACAACACCCCCAAGCACAGGGGCAGTACACCCGCGGCGCGCAAGGTCCGCAAGGCTCGCAGGTCCCGGGGCGTTCCCAACGCAGCGGTGAGCTCGTCCACGTTCCGCGGTCTACCTCCGTAGTGATGTGGAGCCCGCGCACCGCGCGCGATCGCAAGCGCAACCGCCGAAACGGCAGCGGCTAAACCAGCTAAACCGCCTAATTCGTCCTGCGGACGAGAAACCTCAATTTAAACCCTCCAAACCTTTGCCGCGGCCTAGCGCCCGCACGGGTATGGAGGGTTTATTGCTGCCCAAGAGTCCCTCGCTCTCTCGGTTCACACGCGGTGACCTCTCGGGATCCATCGGCCCCTACCGTTCCCGCGCCCTCTCGCAGGCCGCTGCACCCTCACCCGGACGCTGGTGCACCCGCACAACCAGACTTTGGTCTGTGAAGAAATGTTAATTTCCCACCCCTATTTAGTGCGAAATGCAAAAAAGTGCATTACTATGACGGGAAAGCAGGTGAGCTACAACACGGTAGAACACCTGTAGTGGCACGCGCCAAACACGGCAAA
This sequence comes from Corynebacterium sp. KPL2680, assembly GCF_040225675.1. Classification (NCBI taxonomy): domain Bacteria; kingdom Bacillati; phylum Actinomycetota; class Actinomycetes; order Mycobacteriales; family Corynebacteriaceae; genus Corynebacterium; species Corynebacterium sp. KPL2680. The sequence continues at coordinate 24,980 of NZ_JBEHFM010000021.1, read as the reverse complement.
CCCCACAGTCGAACTTTCTGCACGAGAGGACACCACCATCATGACTTTGTACGCAGCACCCGGAACCGAAGGGGGCATCGTCAACTACCGCGACCGCTATGACAACTACATCGGCGGCAAGTGGGTACCGCCAGTCGATGGCGAATATATGGACAACATCAGCCCCGTGACCGGTGAAGTATTTTGTCAGGTGGCCCGCGGCAAGGAAGCCGATATCAATGCGGCCATCGATGCCGCGGAAAAGGCGTTTGCAACCTTTGGCAAGACAACTCCAGCAGAGCGCGCACTCTTGTTGCACCGCATCGCGGACCGGATTGAAGAGAACCTCGAAAAGATCGCCGTTGCGGAAACCTGGGAAAACGGCAAGGCCGTCCGCGAGACCTTGGCCGCCGATATCCCACTGGCCGTTGACCACTTCCGCTACTTCGCGGGCGCCATCCGCGCGCAAGAGGGCCGCCTGTCTCAGATCAGCGAAGACACCGTGGCCTACCACTTCCACGAGCCGCTCGGCGTGGTTGGCCAAATCATCCCGTGGAACTTCCCGCTGCTCATGGCTTCCTGGAAGATCGCACCGGCCCTAGCCGCTGGTAACTGCATCGTGCTCAAGCCTGCGGAGCAAACGCCGGCATCCATTTTGTTGCTCATGGATATCATCGGTGACCTCCTCCCAGATGGCGTACTCAATATCGTCAACGGCGTGGGTGAGGAAGCCGGTGCGGCACTGTCGGGTTCGGACCGCATCGCCAAGATTGCGTTTACCGGCTCCACCCCAGTGGGCAAGCTCATCAATAAGGCCGCCGCAGACAAGGTCATCCCGGTCACCCTGGAGCTCGGCGGTAAATCGCCGTCCATCTTCTTCAAGGACATCATGGATGAAGATGACTCCTACCTGGAAAAGTGCGTCGAAGGATTCGTCATGTTCGCGCTCAACCAGGGCGAGGTCTGCACCTGCCCATCGCGCGCCCTGGTCCATGAGGATATTGCCGATAAGTTCTTAGAGCTCGCCATCGAACGCGTCAAGAAGATCAAGATCGGCCACCCGTTGGATACCGAAACCATGATGGGCGCCCAGGCCTCCCAGGAGCAGATGGACAAGATTACCGAGTACCTCAAGATCGGCCCAGAAGAAGGCGCGGAAACGCTTACCGGCGGCCATGTGAACAAGGTCGAGGGCCTCGAAAACGGCTACTACATCGAGCCCACGGTATTTAAGGGCAGCAACGAGATGCGCATCTTCCAGGAGGAAATCTTCGGGCCGGTGCTCTCTGTAGCGACGTTCAAGGACTACGACGAGGCCATAGAGATCGCTAATACCACCAACTTCGGCTTGGGCGCCGGCGTGTGGTCGCGCCAGCAAAACATCTGTTACCGCGCCGGGCGCGATATTCAGGCCGGCCGCGTGTGGGTCAACCACTACCACGACTACCCGGCACACAGCGCCTTCGGCGGCTACAAGGAATCCGGCTTGGGCCGCGAGAATCACTTGATGATGCTCGGCCACTACCAGGAAACCAAGAACATGCTGGTCTCGTACTCGGACGCCCCCGCAGGCCTGTTCTAAGCCCCCAACTGGCGTTCCCACAACCGGCGCCCCCACAGCCCGCGTTAATCCGGTCTGGATTCCCCGGCAGCCACCGTGCCTAGTCCGCGCAGAAACTGCGGGTCCTCCCAATAAGACCCGTGGTCCCCGGGCAGGCCATCCGCGCCGGGGAGGGGAGCGGCACCGAAGGACTGAACGGTGGGATCCGGGCCGTGGATTCCGCTCAGTGGCCCCGTCGCGATAGCGATGGGGTCATTGTCATTGGTTGCCGCCCACACGGTGCCGTGCAGTTCGCGGGCATGCTGGGCGCTCGTGCCGGGGCTTCCCACCAGCACAATATCGGAGGCGATTTCCTTCTCGCGCGCCGCGTATCCGGTCACGACGGAGCCATAGGAATAGCCCACCACCGTTCGTTTTGCGCCCGGATACCGCTTGCCGATGCCCCGCTGAAACCGCGCCAGCTCCTGCCCCGCCGCACGCGCGGGATCGGCGTGCACGGCGCGCGGCAAGCTCGACGGGGCCTGGTAACCCAACCACACGGCGGCCGGCCCACCGCTTGCGGTGGCAATATTGCGGCCGCGGTCCACGGCGCGCTGCCAGGTGGTGGGGTCGGAGGAATGCACGCCTTCAACGAATGTGGTGACGGAGGCGGGTTCCGTGCGAAAACCCTCCGGATCCACCAGCGCTACCAGCCGGCCGGGGCTGGTTTCGACGATGCGCATATCGGGGTTATCCGCGGCCAGCTGCGCCACGCGGTCGCTGGCTTGGGCGAGGCTGATCTCGTGGATGGTATCGAGGGGGAGATCGGCAAAATCCTCGAGCCGCTGCGGTGGTTCCACCCCGGCGGGCGTGCAGAGGGCGTCGATTTCTTGGGCGCAGAGCCAATCGAGGGCATCGCCAAGCGCGCGCACCTCCCGCAGCAGCACGCCACCAGCCAGCGCGGCGGGGCCAGAAAACTCATCGACCTTGCCCAAAAAGGAAATGATCCGCGCCTCCACTCCCTCGCGCCAGGCCTGCAGGTCCGCATGCCGGTCGAGTACTTCAATGACTCGGTCCATTTCCCCAAGCGGGCTACTCAGCCACTCGGTGGCCTCCGCCAAACTGGAGCGCGCCGCCACGCCCGCGGGTCCACCCAGCGATAGCGACCGCCAATCGTGGTGCGAGTCCACATAGTGATTCTGCAGTCCAGAGTGATCCGCAGTAAGCTGCGCAGCGCTGTGGCGCAGGGCAGTGGATAAAATCATCGCGCCCTCCCCAAGTTCGCAGCCAGTGAGGAATCGAGCGCGCTGCTGCGGTCTAGGAAGGAGTGGAGGCTGCGCAGGTGCTGGGAAACGGTGGCATCGCTAAGTTGCTGCGTCTCGGACCACTGCGCCACCGCGCGCTGGAGGGCGGCAGACGTCCGGGAGGCTACGCTTAAGTGTGCCTCCGGTAACGCCGCCGCCGGCCGCGCCCTCAAACTGCGTACATGTGCGGGAAGGTGTTCAGGAATATCTACATAACTCATGCCTTTAAGCGTGGCCGCTGCGGGCTGTAGCCGCGAGGGCAAAACCGCCAACCTGTGGATAACTAGGTGACGCTGCACTAAGTTGGGATTTATGAAAGTAGCAGCAGTGCAATTGACCTCCACCGGCAGCATCGAGGAAAACCAAGAACTCGCCCTGGATAAAATCCGCGAGGCCGCGGCGGCGGGCGCGCGCCTTATCGTGCTGCCCGAGGCCACCTCGCAGAACTTCCGCTCGGGACGCCTAGATGAGCAGGCGCAGAACCTCGAAGGCCCGTTCGCCACCGCGATACAGGAAGCGGCGGAGGAATTGGAGGTCACCGTCGTCGTCGGCATGTTCTGCCCAGCCGATACCATCGAGAGCGAGGACAAGACCATCAACCGCGTATCCAATACCGCGCTCGTCGCAGGCCCAGGCGTGCTGGGCGGCTACGAGAAAATCCACACCTACGATGCCTTTGACTACCGCGAATCCGATACGGTGCAGCCCGGGGAGTCCCTGGTGACCTTCGACGTTGATGACCTTACCGTCGGCGTCGTGGTCTGCTACGATATCCGTTTCCCAGAGCAGTTCAAGGACTTGGCGCGCGAGGGCGCGCAGCTCATCGTTGTCCCCACCAGCTGGGCAGATGGCCCCGGCAAGCTGGAGCAGTGGCGCCTGCTCACGGCCGCGCGGGCGCTGGATTCCACCAGCTATATCCTCGCCGCGGGCCAATCCCGCCCAGGCGGCAACGCTGAGGCCGGATCGCCCTCGGGCCCGACCGGCATCGGGCACTCCACCATCGTCGATCCCAACGGCGTGCGCGTGGCCGAGGCCGGCTACGAAGACGAAATCCTCTACGCCGACATCGACCCGCAAGAAGTAGCGAAGACGCGCCGCTCCCTGCCGGTGCTAGAGCTTAACGACTAAGACTGCGCCGCATAATCCTCCGGCAGCCACTCTCGGTCGCGGCCCCAGCTGTGGCTTAAGATCCACTGCTTGCCGATGCCCCTTTTCTCCAACCCCTTCCTCGCTTCCGCCACTTCCTCGGCGCTGCCGAAGAGGGCGAAGTGGGTGGACGCGCCTGTGGATAACTCGGCCTCGTTGACTACTACATCAGTCGGGTCGGGGGAGAGGGTGTGGGTGGCGGCATCGGCAAGCGGCCGTGCCCCCAGCAACCATGGGTCGTTTTCTTGCCGGATGATGCGGCGCAGGCTGAGATCAGGGTAGAGGGCCGCAAGGTTCTGCTGGAAGTGCGTGTCATAGTGCGCGCCGGGGCTATCCGCAACGGCAAAAATCTGCAGGGCCAGGTTCTTCGCGAGGCCCTCCTCGCCCGCATCCGCGGCCTGGCGCGCCGCCAGCGCCAAGCACCGCGCCGCCGCCCAGCCCGTGCCATAGGCCAGGATGACCAACCTGCCGCCGCGCAACGCGCGCAGGTCCTGCCAGATGGAGCCGGTGGGCCGGCCCAATGTCCACCAATCGCCTGGCTTGGTATGCGCAAGCGACCGCGAGGCCGCGCCCACCGCGGCGACGTGGAAGACCAGCTGGCCGGTGGCATCGCTTGGCTGCGCGGGGGTGAGCATCCGCCACTGGCCGGGAAGGTACTGGGTGGTAACGGGGAAATACTGCCCCGGCTCGAAGGCTGCGGGCATTCCTGCCTCGACGCGAATGACCGCGGTTTCGCGCGTCGGCCGATCCACCGCGACCACCTGCCCCGAATACGCCGGCGCCTCCCCAGCCAAGTCCGCCTCGCGCGCCGCACTGGCCATCTCCTCGCAGACCTGGTGGATGACGGCGCAGGCGAAGTCGTATTGGTACCGCGTCAGCGCCAACACCCGCAGGCCTTTGATGAGCGCCTTCTCGAACCGCGCATAGACCTCGGCCGGGAAGCCGTGCCTGCGGTGATCGCGGCCGAGCTGCGCGATCTTCTCCCGGACGGCCTCGGGCAGCGCAGCCCCAACCCCGGACCCTGCCTTCGCACCGGCGCTGCTGGGCTCTGCGTGTTCAATCACCCACGCCAATGCATGCACCATGGACCGGTGGGTGTCCTGCATAGAAAGGGAAAAGACCTGCCGCGCTTCCGGCACCATGAGGAAAAACTGCTCATGCACCGCATTACGGTAGTCGTCTGCATACTTCCGGAAGTGCTCGCCCAATTCCCACATGGTTTCCCATCCTAGTGTGCTTTCCTGCCTTTTAGCGCGCGCATTTTGGCCCCGGGGCTACAGACCCAGCACCTTGATAACCTCGCGCGCCGCCAAGCGCCCCGCGCGCGTCGCCCCCACCGTCGAGGCGGTCGACCCATAGCCGGCGAGGAAGACCCGCGGGTTCGCCACAGGCGAGACCTCGTTGCGCATGACAATCCCGCCCTTGCGTGAGCGCAAGCGCAACGGCGCCAGATGGTCCAGCACCGGGCGGAAACCCGTATTCCAAAAGATGACGTCCACCGCCAAGTGGGTGCCCGCCGGATACGGCTGCCATGCCGCCATGCTTTCCGATGCCCCCCACAGCCCCGCCGTTCGCAGACCCGCCAAACCGCACGCCGGTCGCATCGATGGCATCGAACATGCCGCGCGAGACCAAAACGCCGCGCTCGACCGCATCCAGATATTCCTGCCAGGGCGGAATCCCGGTGGTCGAGACCACCGAGGCCGGTGGATTGCCGCTAAAGACCCGCTCGCGGACCTTCTTTTCCACATCCAAACCCCACTGCTTATCGAACTCCGTATTCGTAAAATCCGGCGCCCGCCGCGTAGCCCAAGTGGTCTGGGCGATGCCCTCAAATTCCAATAAAAACTGCACCGCGGATAGCCCACCGCCGACGACCAACACGTGCTGGCCTGCAAAATCCTCCGCCGCCGAATAGTCCTTGGTGTGCAGTTGGCGACCGCCGAAACTGCCGATGCCCGGAATATAAGGAATATACGGCCTATCCCACGTGCCGGTGGCGTTGACGATGGTGTCCGCGGAAAACTGCTCGCCGGACTCCAACGTTACGAGAAACGCGCCGCGTTCATTGCGCGCACCGGGCCCACCGGGCAGGGCACGGACGCTGCGGACGCGCGCCGAGCGGTAGGGCCGCAGTTGGAACTTGTCCTCGTAGGCGCCGTAGTAGGCGGCGACTACGTGGGAGGCGGGGGAGGAGGCATCGGCAAGCGGGGCGGGCATGCCCGGCAGGCTCGCGATGTTATGGGCCTTTCCTAGCGTCAGGGAATCCCACCGGTGACGCCAGGTGCCGCCGGGGGCGGGGTTGGCATCGATAAGCAAAAAGTCTTGGGCGGGGATAAGGCCGCGGGAGGTGAGCTGGTGGGCCGTCGCCAAGCCTGCCTGGCCCGCGCCGATGATGATGCTGAGGTAGTGCTCCACCGTGCCATTGTAGCGGGGGTGAAAATCCGCCGTATGTTGTGGCTCACTACATGATATGTAATGTACTTTTTATCTGCGCGCTCGCTGCACGTGAGCGACCTGCCATAACTGCACAGCTAGAAAGGATTCCCATGGAAGATTTTTCCGCTTATACGCTCATGCTGGACGTGGGTTGGATTTCCTTACTCATGGTCATCGGCAATATTTTGCGCCACCAAGTGAAGTTTATCTTCCAGGACTTATTGCTGCCTGCCCCCATTACCGCCGGCCTAATCGGCCTGCTCGTCGGGCCCAACGTGCTGGGGTGGATCAACTTCTCCGATAACCTCGGCGACTACACCTCAATCCTGATCGCCGTGGTCTTTGCCTCGATGGCGTATTCCATGGAGGTCGGCGGCAACATGGGCAAGGGCGCGCGCAATATGTGGGGCTATTCCACCATGATGTTTACCGGCCAGTGGGGTCTGTTCATCGTGCTGGGTTTGCTCTTCTTCGCCCCAGTCTTTGATACCCCCAACTGGTTCGGCATGATGCTGCCGGTTGGCTTTACCGGTGGCTTCGGCACGGCCGCCGCTGTGGGTGGCGCGCTGGAGGGCGTCGGCGCCGAAGCGGCAGCGTCCCTGGGCTTTACCTCCGCGACCGTCGGCACCCTGGCCGCGATTATCGGCGGTGTCATCGCTGGTAACTGGGGCATCCGCAAGGGCAAGGTGTCCTACGTCCCCAAGGAGCTACCGGAAGAGATTCGCCGCGGCTACATCAAGAACCTGGATGAGCGCCCCTCTCTGGGCCGCGCGACCACCAACCCTTCTTCCATCGAGCCGCTCGCGCTGCACTTCGGCTTCATCATCCTCACGGTTATGACGGCGTACGGCGTCAATAAGGGCATTTCTAGCATTTGGGAAAATGTTTCCATCCCGCTCTTTGCGATGTCCATGGTTATCGGCCTCATCTTCCGCGCCATCATGAACTTCGTCGGCGCCGAGGATTACCTGGATAAGGATTCCGTATCCTCCATCTCCGGTGCCGCTACCGATTACCTCATCGCCTTCGGCGTGGCCGCCATTGTTCCTGCCGCTATCGCTTCCTACTGGCAGGCGCTGCTGGTCCTGTTCATTCTGGGCACCATCTTCTGTACGTTCTTCTTGATGTGGTTCCCCGCCGAGTTCTTTGGCGAGCGCTGGATCGAGCGCGGCATCTTCGGCTGGGGCTGGGCGACGGCTACCGTGGCTACCGGCATCGCCGTGCTTAAGATCGTCGATCCGAAGCTGAAATCCGGAACGCTTTCCGAATACGGCATGGCCTACATCGGCTTCGGCCCGTTCGAGATTTCGTGGACCATCATCGCGCCGATGGCCGTGATGTACGGGTTTACCGGCGCGTTCGGTGCCGTCTCGCTGGCCATTTCCATCGGCGTGTACCTGACGTTCAAGTTCATGGGCTTGCTTCCGCCGCGCGGCACGATTTTCAAAGAGGGCATCGGCCACGTGGGCCAGAAACAAGAAACCTAGCCTTCACAAATCCACTCTGTGCAAGCCGGGCTCCCACATTTTTGGTGTGGCGGCCCGGCTTCGGCGTGCAGCCAATTCGCTTGCTTGCCGGGCCCCTAAGCCCCCACCTCGATTACACCGTGCGCCCCCACTACTGGGCCGGCCGGACTTCGGTAGGGCTGTTGTGGCAGAAACCGGAAAGTTGAGCCGGATGGACTCAAAAAGTTCGGGTTGAGTGGAATAGGCTCAACTTTATGTGCGTTATACCAAGTGAATCCTTAAAATGGATGAATAAATCTTAGAAGGAGAAACGTACACATGAGTTCTTTTAACCCCACCACCAAGACACAAGAGGCGCTGCAGGAAGCCCTGCAGACCGCGTCCGCGAATGGCAACCCGGATATCCGCCCGGCGCACTTGCTGGCGGCCATTCTTGGGCAGGAAGGCGGCATCGCCGAGCCGGTGCTTAAGGCCACCGGCGTTGACCCGGATACCGTGTTGAAGGAAGCGCGCGAGCTGGTTAACTCTTATCCCAGCGCCGAGGGCGCCAATATGTCTAACCCGCAATTCAACCGGGATGGCCTGAACGTACTGACCAAGTCGCAGGAATTGGCGGGCGAGCTTGGCGATGAGTTCGTGTCCACCGAAGTCCTCCTCGCCGCCATCGCCGGTTCGAAGACCGACGCTGCCGAGTTGCTGACCGGCCGCGGCGCAACCTACGACGCCATTAAGGGCGCCTTCCCCTCCGTGCGCGGGGCCGCCAAGGTGACCTCGGAGAACCCGGAAGACCAATTCCAGGCCCTGGAAAAGTACGCCACCGACCTCACCGCGCGGGCGCGCGAGGGCAAGATCGACCCGGTCATTGGGCGCGATCAGGAAATCCGGCGCGTCGTCCAGGTGCTTTCGCGCAGGACGAAGAATAACCCGGTGTTGATTGGTGAGCCGGGCGTCGGCAAAACTGCGATCGTTGAGGGCCTGGCCCGCCGCATCGTGGCTGGCGACGTCCCCGAGTCCCTGAAGGGCAAGACGCTTATCAGCCTGGATCTCGGCTCTATGGTCGCCGGCGCCAAGTTCCGCGGCGAGTTCGAGGAGCGCCTCAAGGCGGTTCTGGATGAGATTAAGCAGTCTGAGGGCGAAATCATCACCTTCATCGATGAGCTGCACACCATCGTCGGCGCCGGCGCTACCGGCGAAGGCTCCATGGACGCCGGCAACATGATCAAGCCCATGCTGGCCCGCGGTGAGCTGCGCCTCGTTGGTGCAACCACGCTGGATGAGTACCGCAAGTACATCGAAAAGGACGCCGCCCTCGAGCGGCGTTTCCAGCAGGTCTATGCTGCAGAGCCGTCCGTGGAAGACACCATCGGTATCCTGCGCGGGCTCAAGGAGCGCTACGAGGTACACCACGGCGTGCGCATCATGGACTCGGCCTTGGTTTCGGCAGCGGAGCTATCGAACCGCTACATCACCAACCGCTTCCTGCCGGATAAGGCCATCGACCTAGTCGATGAAGCCGGTTCCCGCCTGCGCATGGAAATCGACTCCTCGCCGCAGGAAATCGATGAGCTTGAGCGCATCGTTCGCCGCATGGAGATCGAGGAGCTCGCGCTGAAGAAGGAATCCGACGCCGCCTCCAAGGACCGCCTGGCCGCCCTGCAGGGCGAGCTCGCGGACCAGCGCGAAAAGCTCGGCGAGCTCAAGGCGCGCTGGGCCAACGAGAAGAAGGCCATCGATGACGTGCAGGATATCAAGGAAGAACTCGACGATCTCCGCCGCCAAGCAGAAATTGCCGAGCGCGATGGCGACCTCGCCCTAGCCTCCGAGATCAACTACGGCAAGATCCCACCGCTGGAAAAGGACCTGGCAGCAGCCGAGGAAAAGGCCGCCGCCCAGCGCAATACCATGCTGGATGAGGAGGTCAGCCCGGATACCATCGCGGAGGTCGTCTCCGCGTGGACCGGCATTCCCGCCGGCAAGATGTTGCAGGGCGAGACCGAGAAGCTGCTGAACATGGAGGCGGTGTTGGGCAAGCGGGTCGTCGGCCAGCGCGAGGCCGTGACCGCTGTTTCCGATGCCGTGCGTCGCTCCCGTGCGGGCGTGGCTGACCCCAACCGCCCGACCGGCTCTTTCCTCTTCCTCGGCCCTACCGGCGTGGGTAAGACGGAGCTGGCTAAGGCGCTGGCGGACTTCCTCTTCGACGATGAATCCGCCATGGTGCGCATCGATATGTCCGAGTACGGCGAGAAGCACTCCGTCTCCCGGCTCGTCGGTGCCCCTCCGGGATACGTCGGCCACGAAGCCGGTGGCCAGCTCACCGAGGCCGTGCGGCGTCGGCCTTATACGCTCGTGCTTTTCGACGAAGTGGAAAAGGCCCACCCCGACGTCTTCGACGTCCTCCTCCAGGTCCTGGATGAGGGGCGGCTTACCGATGGCCAGGGTCGCACCGTCGACTTCCGCAATACCGTCATCATTTTGACGTCCAACCTGGGCGCTGGCGGTACGAAGGACGAAACCATGGAGGCCGTAAAGCGTGCCTTCAAGCCGGAGTTCATCAACCGCCTCGATGATGTGGTGATGTTCGAGCCGTTGTCGGAGGAGCTGCTGCGCGGCATCGTGGACATCCAGCTGCGCGGTCTCACCGAGCGCCTGGAGGCCCGCCGCCTGACGCTGCAGGTATCCGATTCCGCCAAGTCCTGGTTGGCTGACCGCGGCTATGACCCCGCCTACGGTGCCCGCCCGCTGCGCCGGACCATCCAGCAGGCTATCGGTGACAAGCTAGCGAAGAAGCTTTTGGCTGGCGATATTGCCGATGGCGATACCGTCCACGTTGACGTCGCCGATGGCGGCGCGGAGCTGGATATCTCCGCTCGCTAAATTACCGGGCGAAAAATAATGCTCATGCCTTTAGACTGGAAGGCATGAGCATTTTAGTTTCCCCGCAGGAACTCAAAGAATCCATCTACCACGGCGATCGTTTCACCCTCCTCGGCACCCACTGGCAGCCCAAGACGGGCCAAAGCTTCATCGACTTTGCTTCCCAGCACATTCCCACCGCGCTATTTGGCGATACCGGCGCGGCCTTCGTCGGCCTTCCCGGCTCGCGCAATGGCCGCAACCCGCTTCCGGACGAAGATAAGTTGCAGTCCTGGATCCGTTCTTGGGGCCTGCAGGAAGACCGCCCCGTGGTGGTCTATGACGAGGGCCGCGGGCTTTTTGCTGGCCGTGCGTGGTGGACGCTGCGGTGGGCAGGCCTGACTGATGTGCGCATCCTCGATGGCGGTCTGGAAAACTGGCTCGCGCACGGTTACCAAACCCTGACGGGGCCGGGCAATATCGCGGTCGGCTCGACGTTCGAGGTCACTCCCGGCCAGCTGCCTACCGCCACGGTTGATGACGTCCGCAAGCACGATGGCGTGCTCATCGATACGCGCTCGAGCAACCGCTTTGCCGGCCGCCGCGAGAACCTGGACTTGAAGGCGGGCCACATCCCGGGTGCGGTCAATGTTCCCGAGCGCCTCTTCCACAACGATGGGGTGCGCACATTGAAGTCGCCGGATGAAATCCGTGAAGTGCTGGCCGCTGCCGGATTGACCCAGGAAAACACCAAGGACGCAATTATCTATTCCGGTTCGGGCAACCACTCCGCGCTGGCACTCGCAGCGATGGAGGACGCAGGATTTACCGGCCTGCGTCACTACATCGGTGGCTGGTCGCAGTGGTCTGCAGACCCGACCAACCCAGTGGAACGCGGGGATAGGACTTCGGTTGACGATTAATTCCAATTAATCGCTCCGATTCCGACTGGTACCGGCACCGTGGGCTGCCGGTACCTATTATTATCGGGAGATGATGGCTTCTTTACTCCTGATTTTCGCACTCGTGCTCGGCATCGCCGGTGGCTTTTTGCTGTACTACGACCGCACGCAGCGCGTAGCCGATGCCCAGCGCGATACTGCATCCCAGCACGACCGGAAAGGCTGGGACACCTGGGAAGACCAGGATGCGCCTTCCCACGCACGCCCCGAAACTAAGGGGGAAACTGAAGAGGATGCGGAAGACGCCGCAGGCTCTGAGGCCGTTACAGATTCTGAGAGCGAAGGCGGTGCTGAGGACCACCCCGGTTTCGCGGCGAAGTACTCGCCGTCCCCCGATGTTGAATCCGATTCTTCCTCCGCTACCTCTTCAGGCCGTCACCATCGCGCTGCAGGCGAATCAGGCCGCAGCGGTGATGACAGGGCGAGTGAAGATAGCGCCAGTGACGCCAATGCCAGCGACGAAGCCCGCGCTAACGACTCCGAGGCTGTTTCAGATAATGGCGTTGTAAAAGGCAGCGCCGCCACTGCTGCCACTGCCGCCAACGCCACCGCCTCTACCGCCGGCCCCAATGACGCCCATGCAACCGGCTCCGACAGCACCAGCAGTTCCGATAACGTCGGCAGTGCCAGTAATACTGGCAGTGCTGGCAGTGCTGGCAGTGCTGCCCGTGCCAACACTGCAGGCAGCACTGAAGAGACGTCGGAAGCTGGCGCAGAAACGGAATCGGGTGCGGCTGACTCCCTCGAAGAGGCAGGCCAAGAGGGGACTGAAGAACAACCGGAAGGTCACGCAAAGCCTAAGCCGGTAGGGCGGCCGCGGCCGCTTATCCCTGGCACCATTCGTCGGGAGCGCAAGAACTGGGCGGAGACCCGGGGCTTTGAGTACATGAAGTCGGACCAGTACCTTGTCGATGAATGGACAAGGGGAGTGGCCTCCTCCGGCGCCGCGCCGAAAGACATCGTTGCCGGCAACGTGTATGGCCACGAAATGTTGCTGATGGATATCGACGGCGTGAATGTGATGGCGATGCGGACGGGAGCGGCATCGGATGTGGTCATTGATTTCCAGCGTTTCGGCAGCCAGGAGGCCGAGATGTCCGAGGACCTGTTAATGGCCATGAGCATCGAAGGTTTCGATGTATATTCCTCCGATCGCGGCGTGACGGAGCGGATGGTGGACGAACGCGTGCGCATCGCACTGCAACGCATGCCGGAGGTGGTGTCGGCGCTGTGGCTGGAGACCGAGTGGGTTTTGGCACAAACCACCAAGCACTCGCGTACCGCGGATTGGGAGGCAATGCTCCCGCCCCTGGCTTTACTTGCCGATGCTTCCCGCGTCCTCCCACCCCGTTCCTCCTCCGTGCATACCATCCACCTTGAGGACTTGGACCCAGCCAGGGAAATTCCCGCGGCACCTGTGGTCGATGCGGTGGGTGGAACAGCGGCGGCGGGGCAGCCGGAGTTTTCCCGGCCGGTCATTCAACGGCCGGAGGAACCGTTGGATATGCCCTCGCGCACGTACTCCGAGACCCGCGGTCCGGTTGAACACACGGCGATTGGGGCGGACGAGGTCGATGCCATTGCCGATGGCAATGAACGCCCCACGCCCGACTCAGGCACTGCCCGCCTGCCGCGCCAGCAATTTGGGGAGGCTTCCATCTTCGGCGACGCTTCGGGAGATGCTTCTGGCGACGGCCTCGACGCTGCCTCCCAAGACGTCAGTGGCTCGGCCGCTGGATGGGAGAACGATGATAAAGACCGCGGTGACGATTCCGAGCCGCAGCAGGGGGAGTAGCCTAGAATGTTGCGTTGGCCCATGTAGCCAGGGATTTCCCTCACACTCCGAAGAAAACTCTAGAAAAGGAGCAATGCGATGACTGAAGTGCACCTGCAAGAAGACAAGAAGAAGCGTCTCGCGGAACTGGTCAAGGAGCTTGCCGTTGTGCACGGCAAGGTGACTTTGTCCTCGGGCAAAGAGGCCGATTACTACGTCGATTTGCGCCGTGCGACCTTGCACCACGAAGCCTCCCGCCTCATCGGGTCCTTGCTTCGCGAGCTCACCGCGGATTGGGATTTTGCTGCCGTCGGAGGCTTAACCCTTGGCGCGGACCCGGTAGCGACCTCCATCATGCATGCCGAGGGCCGCGATATCGACGCCTTCGTCGTGCGCAAAGAAGCCAAAAAGCACGGCATGCAGCGCCGCATCGAGGGCGCGGATGTGACCGGAAAGAAGGTGCTGGTCGTCGAGGACACCACCACGACCGGCAACTCGCCGCTCACAGCAGTCGCCGCATTGCGCGAAGCTGGAGCAGAAGTAGTTGGCGTAGCTACCGTCGTTGACCGCGCCACCGGAGCCGAGGATGTTATCTCGGCCGAGGGCCTTGAATACCGTTCCCTGCTTGGCTTGGACGATCTTGGACTCGCGTAACGAGATGGACCAGGCACGCCAAGAGGCACCCGCCGGGCAGGCCGAGAGTTCTGCGCAACCAGAGCAGCAGGAGCAGCGAGAACAGCAAGAACAGCCCGAGGAGGCGAAGGGGCCGACCGAATGGAATGAGGGCCGCCACGGCGTGGGGCCTTGGGAAGGGCCCTGGCCGCAAGGGCCGGAGGCTGAAAAATACGATCCGGAGCTCCTGCGCGAGGGCGACCGGCGCAATGTCGTCGACGCGTATCGGTATTGGCGGAGGGAGGCGATTAGGGGGGACATCGATAAGCGGCGGCACAGCCTGCATATCGCCATCGAGAACTTTGAAAATGACGCCAATATCGGCACCGTCGTGCGCACCGCCAACGCGTTTGCCGTCGATACCGTCCACATTGTGGGGCGGCGCCGGTGGAACCGCCGCGGCGCCATGGTGACGGATAGGTATCAGCATCTGCGGCACCATGAGGGCGTCGATAAGCTCATTGCCTGGGCAGCCGAGGAAAACCTCACGGTCGTGGCCATTGATAACACCCCCGGTTGCGTGCCCCTCGAAACCGCCGAACTGCCGGAACGCAGCCTGCTGCTATTCGGGCAAGAAGGCCCCGGAGTAAGCGCCGCCGCGCAAGACGCCGCCCTCATGACCTGCTCCATCGCGCAATTTGGCTCCACGCGGTCCATCAACGCTGGTGTGGCCGCGGGCATCGCCATGCATACCTGGATCCGGCAGCACGCCGATCTGCACAATTCCTGGTAAGAGATCGTTACACTAACTGTAATAAACCTTGCTACTGGAGTGATAAAGAAATCGTGGAAGAAAAGTGGGCCCACCGCGCCGAACTCGCGGAAACCGCCATTGATGAGCGCCATGCGCATTCCGTATGGGGCCTGCCGCGAACCAACCTCGCCATCGTCAGCTGGCCGCCCACCACGAAAGAAAAACTCCTCGTGCACTGGCACTACTGGTGGCAGGCGCACTACCTCGACTGCCTTGTCGATGCGGCGGAACGGAAGAATACTAAGGCCCGCCGCCAGCGCATCCTTGACACCACGCGCGGGATCCGCGTGCGGAATCTTGCGCAGTTGACCAAAAATAAGTACTTCGACGACAAAGCCTGGCTCGCCCTCGCCCTAGGGCGCGTGGGCGAGGTAAAAAAGATGAAACCGCCCAAGGCGTTATCGTCTTTGCAGGGAAATATCACCGAGGGCCTCGATGACTCACTGGGCATATTGCCGTGGCGTGATGGCGAGAACTTCATGAACGTGCCGGCCAATGGGCCCGGAGCCATCATGCTGGCGCGAATGGGAAACATTACCGCAGCCCGCCGCATCGTTGACTGGGTCTACGACAACCTGGTGAATGAAGATGGCTTCATCATGGACGGCGTGCGCATGCGCATGGATGGTCCTGAGATCGTCAAACAAATCCACCCGTATTGCCAAGGCGTGATGTTGGGGGCATGCCTGGAGATTGTGTTGGCGATGCGGGAGGAGTCGAGCATCGGCAAGCTGGAGCAGATCGACAGCGTTTACGAGGCCGAACTGGCATCCGAGATGATGAGCTACATCATCAAGATCCGTGGCCTGGTGCAGGCTATTGCTTCTGGGATGGCGACTCCGTCTGGCGTCGTGGATTGGGAGACCGGTGATGGTGATGGCGGCCTGTTTAAGGGCATCCTGATGCGCTATCTTGCTGATGTTGCTGTGCGGTTGCCCGGAGACTCGCCCGCGAACCGGGCCACCAAAAAGTTGGCGACCCGCATGGTGGTGGCGTCTGCCGAATCCGTGTGGGAGCACCGGCTCGAGGTCGATGGCCTGCCAATTTTTGGCTCTGATTGGACTGCCGATGCCCGCCTACCGCACAACTACGGCTTCGGGCACACGACCGTCAGTGAAAAGATGGGCATCATTCGCGTGGATGAGCGCGACCTATCCGTGCAGCTGTCTGGGTGGATGCTTCTGGAGGCGTGCGCCCGGGTAGCTCGTGACCTGCATGAAAAATCGGGTCGCGATTAGCTGCGTTTAACCGTGCTGTTAAACGCCTAGCGCGGGGTTTGCCGTGTGGGGGCGCTGCATTTTTGAGAGTTGGGCAGTAAACACAGGAAATGTCACACAAATTTTGCGGCGGAAATCCGGAAATGTGGGCATAATTGGGTGTTGGAACGTGTTTGACCGCAATCCCACTTAAGGATGGAATTTCATGCCAATTGCAACCCCCGAGGCGTATAACCAGATGCTGGACACCGCGAAGCAGAACGGCTTCGCATTCCCAGCCATCAACTGCACCTCGTCTGAAACGATCAACGCAGCACTGAAGGGCTTTGCCGAGGCAGAGTCTGACGGCATCATCCAATTCTCCACCGGTGGTGCAGAGTTCGGCTCTGGCCTCGCGGTCAAGAACAAGGTTAAAGGTGCTCAGGCCCTAGCCGCCTTCGCACACGAGGCAGCGAAGCACTACGGCGTCAATATCGCCCTGCACACCGACCACTGCCAGAAGGAAGTTCTGGATGATTACGTTCGTCCGCTGATGGCCATCTCCCAGGAGCGCGTCGACCGCGGCGAGAACCCGCTGTTCCAGTCCCACATGTGGGACGGCTCTGCTATTCCGATCGATGAAAACTTGGTCATCGCCCAGGAGCTTCTGGAAAAGGCGAAGAAGGCACACATCATTCTCGAGGCAGAGATTGGCGTTGTCGGCGGTGAAGAAGACGGTGTCGAAGCCAAGGCCGGCGATAACCTGTACACGACCCCGGAAGACTTTGAAAAGACCATCGATGCACTGGGCACCGGCGAGAAGGGCCGCTACCTGTTGGCCGCTACCTTCGGTAACGTGCACGGCGTCTACAAGCCGGGCAACGTGAAGCTGCGCCCCGAGGTTCTGCTGGAGGGCCAGAAGGTTGCGCAGAAGAAGCTCGGCCTGAGCGAGGGTGAGCACGCCTTTGACTTCGTATTCCACGGCGGTTCCGGCTCTGAGAAGGAGAAGATCGAAGAGGCGCTGCGCTACGGCGTCATCAAGATGAACGTGGACACCGATACCCAGTATGCGTTTACCAACCCAGTAGCTCGCCACATGATGGAAAACTACGACGGCGTGTTCAAGATTGACGGCGAGGTAGGCAACAAGAAGGTCTACGACCCACGCTCTTACCTGAAGAAGGCAGAGCAGGGTATGTCCGAGCGCGTCATCGAGGCATGCCAGGACCTCCACTCCGTGGGTAAGACCACGGCCAAGTAGGACGAGTCTAAGCCGAAGGCGCGGTCGCGCCGCAGGCACGACGAAGTAGCCGCTTCCCCCTATGCGGGAGGCGGCTTTTCTTATTTCTAGTCCCATTTCTAGACCTAACGCTGGGCCTATCTGCGGGGCGCGAGGATGGGGCGCGGCCTTGCCGGATATGAGACAGAGCAGGCAGGTATGCCAGATCAGCCAGACAAGCTATGCCGGCCCGACCAGCTATGCCAGCGAGATTGGGCATAAATATAGTCTGGTAAGGCCAGGAGGGAACGGCAGATACAGCGGGGACCAGTGGACGAGGCGGACTAGGCAGACCGGCCGGATTGGGTGGGTCAGGCGAGGGCTAGGTAGAACTCCTTGTTGGTCGTGGTGAATAGGCGGGTGAGGGGATAAACCGCGGGTTGCCGCTCCACGGCGGGATCCAGGCGATGCGGCCCTTGATGCGAACCATGCGCCCGCGTGCGGTGGGGCGGGAATCATCATCTTGATTCACCGCATTGTGATGAGCGCAGAGCGTTACGAGGTTTTCTTGGTTTGTGGGGCCGCCGGCTGCCCAGGCGGTGATGTGGTGGACTTGGGCGTCATCGGCAGGCGTGGAGCAGCCGGGCCAAGCGCAAATAGGATGTTCCGCGCGGGCTAGCATGCGCTGCTTCCAGCTGGCCATGCGCTCGGTGCGATACAGGTTCACCGCGCCGTGCTCAGGATGGACCAAGCTGACGTAACCGCGTTGGGCGAGGGTCCGGGCGACGAGCTGGGCGCCGGACATGCGCGCGCCGTTGGAAAGCTGAAGCATGATGTCATCGCCCTGGCCAGCAGTGATGCGGTCTAGCTGGTCAAGGGTGATGATCACATTGGTATGCACCGCAGGCAGCGCGCCGGGATTGCCCTCGAGGATGACCTGCTTGGCGGCTGCGAGCGGGTTTTCCTTATCCACGGAAGCGAGAACGCCCTTGATATCCGCGATATCAGTGGGCTCCGCGGTGATGGAGATGGTGTGGGGACCATCGGGGCGTCGGGTATAGCGGACGCCGTGCGAGGGACGCTTGGCGGGATTGAGCTGTTTGAGGCGCTTCTTTGCGATTGCCGGAATCAGGTGGGCTTCTGCGCGGCAGAGCTCTAGGCGAAGATCCCAACTGCGGTTGGTGTCTTTCACGCGGTGGGCGAAAGACTCGATGCTTTCGAGGATGGCGAGGTCGTGGCCGCGAGAACGAGCGGCCTCGCAGGCGAGGCGCTGCTTGCGGCTATTGGAGGTGCGGCCGAAATATGTGTGCTGGAGGCGGGCGAGTTGCGCGGCGAGGAGCTGGCTGGCGCCGGCTTCGATGAGCTGCTGTTCGGAGCATCCCTGAAACTCGGCGACGAGGTCCACACCGCGACGGCAAAGTTGTAAAAATTCTGTGTTCACGGCTCCTGACGGTAAAAGCGGAACGGGTACGCGGCAATGGATGGGTAAGGCGAAACGGCGATTCTGTGGAATTCTCGCGCGGCGGGGGTTGGTGTCGCACGCATACAGCGGGTTATCCACAACCTGGCGCAGGCCGGGATGCGGGTATTCGGGGGCGGTGGTAGACAGCGGTCTTCTATGCTGGAGGACATGTCGGAAGCGAAACAAAGAGTCTCAACGAGGCAAATGCTGCGGGTGGTGGACCGTTCAGTATTATCGCGTCTGCAACGCATCCGTTCGCGCTTCGTTTATATAATCCAGGCCACCGTCGGTGCCGCATTGGCGTATTGGGTGGCTAGCTCCCTCTTTGGGCATCCGCAGCCGTTCTTCGCGCCCATCTCGGCTGTCATCATTCTGGGGCTTTCGGGCGGGGACAGGATGAAAAGGGCAGTGGAGATGTCACTGGGCGGCATCGTCGGCGTGGCCTTGGGCGATTTGCTGTTCCAAGTGGTGGGGCAGGGGCCGTTCCAGATCCTCTTCATTGTGGGAGCAGGCCTGGTTGTGGGGTCTTTTATTACGAAATCGCCGCTGGTGTCCAACCAGATTGTCTTTGGTTCCATCCTTATTGCCACGATTTTTCCGCCCACCGAGGGACCGGGTGGCCTGCACCGGGCGATCGACGCGATGATTGGTTCCGGCATTGGGCTTATCACGATTGCGCTTATCCCGAATTCCCCGCTGAAGGAAGCTCGGCGCGAGGTGTCGAAGGTGTTGAGGATTGCATCCAGCATTCTCAACGACGTCACGCATGGCATCCGCGATACCAATCCCGAGATTATTCGCGATGCCCGCGATGCGGTGCGCGGCACGCAAAATGACGTGAATACGCTGCTGAGCGCGGCGCAATCGGGCAGGGAGGCATCGGAAGTATCGCCGCTTTTGTGGACCTCGCGCAGGAGCATTCGGTCCCTAGAGCGCATCCTATTGCCGGTAGATAATGCGGTGCGCGGGGTGCGGGTGCTATCGCGCCGCGCGCTAGTGCTTACTGAAGACGGCGATACCGTATCCGCAAAGCAGCTAGAGCTCCTAGAAGAGCTATCAGAAATTATCCTCGCGGTGGGAGAGCTTTACGGCCGGCAAAAGCGGGACCACGATGAGGCGATAGAGATACCCGAACTCGTGCAGCGGCTGCGCTACGTGGGCGGTCAAGCGGGCATGGATCTTATCGAAGAAGACGCGACGCTTTCTGCATATACGATCCTCGCGCAGACGAGGTCCATCGTCGTGGACATGCTCATGGTCTGCGGGCTTTCGCGCGAGTCCGCCGTCGCGCACTTGGTTCCTACCTCTACGCACCCGGCGTTCCCGCCGGAGGTGTGGGAGCGCAAAGATAAGCAGAAGGGGCAGAATTAGCAGGACCTCGCCCGCATATCCGCTGAGCGGGGCGCTTGCAGAGTTGTGCGAGCTGAGTCAACCGAGAGCCGAGTCGGCGGAGACGGGGTGAGCTGGCTGAACCGGCGTTAGCTGTGACGGGTGGACTAGGGGCGCACTACTTGGAGGTCGCGCAGGTGGCGGTAGAAGGTGACGCGGGTGAGGGGGCGTTTGTGGGGGATGGCATCGACAAGCACGCGCAGTTGGGGACCGCCTGCCTGGACCGCGCGGCCGGTGTGGACGGAATCCGGGTCGAGGCGGCCGGGCTTGCGCAGCAGAGAGCGCAGGCGGCCTTCGGGCTCGACTGGAGAGGTTGCGCGGGCCGCCAGGATGCCAGGGGCATCGGTCATGGGGACGAGCCGCGCGCCAAAAGTGCCGCGGCCGGAGGCGGCGAGGGTGTCATCATCGATGATGATCTCACCGGTAAGCGGGCCATTGGACCAATCCGAAATGGTTGCAGAGCCGGCGACGGCTTGGCCGGAATCGTTGCGGATGAGTGGCACCGGGCGGACAGGGGCGGTGCGGGCGACCTCGAGGGACTCCTGCGGCGCGGCAGGCAGGCCCCAATTAGCGGCGGCGGCCGACTCGCCCGTGGGAATGAACGCTACCTCGGCCCACAGGTTATCGGCGCGCATGAGCCGGGTGATGACGGCGTTCAGCGCCGAATCCGAGCCCGCAACCACGATGCGCAGGCGGTCCTCTAGGTAAGGCTCCTGCGGTGCGGCGGCAGGGGCGCTGAGGTGGCGGACATCGGGCTGCGCGGCGATCTCGTCAAGCGAAGGCGTGGGGTCGTGGGGGAGGAGGTTGGTGGCGGCGGCATCGATAAGCGAGAGCTCCTTGCGGGAAGGAACGGCCGAAAGGTCATAGGCCTCTGCGGGCAAATCAACGCCGGGGGCGCCGCAGCGGAGGAACAAAAAACGCATGCACATCATGCTACGTGGGCTATTGCGGCCAGAAAAGTGTAAGGTAAATGCGTATTTTGGCTTCAATAATGAGGAAGTGACTTAAAAGATGGCAGCGATCGTCATTGTCGGCGCCCAATGGGGCGACGAAGGCAAGGGCAAGGCTACCGATATCCTTGGCGGGAAAGTTGACTACGTAGTCAAGCCGAACGGCGGCAATAACGCCGGGCACACCGTCGTGGTCGGCGGTGAAAAATACGAGCTGAAGCTCCTGCCCGCCGGTATTCTTTCTGAAAACGCCACCCCTGTGCTGGGCAATGGCGTGGTGATTAACCTCGAGGCGCTCTTTGATGAGATTGATGGCCTGGAAGCGCGCGGGGCGAATGCCTCCCGCCTGAAGATTTCCGCGAATGCGCACCTCGTGGCGCCGTATCACCAGACCATCGACCGCGTGCAGGAGCGCTTCCTGGGCAAGCGCGCGATTGGTACCACCGGCCGCGGCATTGGGCCGACCTACGCTGATAAGGTCGCGCGCATTGGCATCCGCGTGCAGGATATTTTCGACGAGTCCATCCTGCGCCAGAAGGTCGAGTCCGCGCTGGAGATTAAGAACCAGATGCTGGTGAAGATGTACAACCGCAAGGCCATCGAGGCCGAGCAGATTGTGGAGTACTTCTTAAGCTACCGCGACCGCCTGCGCCCCATGGTCATCGACGCCGAGCTCGAACTGAACGAAGCGCTTGCTAATGGCCAGAACGTACTCATGGAGGGCGGCCAGGCAACCATGTTGGACGTTGACCACGGCACCTACCCGTTCGTGACTTCCTCGAACCCGACTGCGGGTGGGGCATCGGTTGGCTCTGGCATTGGGCCGACGCGGATTAAGACCTCGTTGGGCATTATCAAGGCCTATACCACCCGCGTTGGCGCCGGCCCGTTCCCCACCGAGCTCTTTGATAAGTGGGGCGAGTACCTGCAGACCACCGGTGGCGAGGTTGGCGTGAACACTGGGCGCACGCGCCGCTGTGGCTGGTACGATTCCGTGATTGCTCGCTACGCCACGCGCGTGAATGGCTTTACGGATTACTTCTTGACCAAGCTCGATGTGCTTACCGGCATTGGGGAGATTCCTATCTGCGTGGCTTATGACGTTGATGGCAAGCGTTACGACGAGATGCCGGTTACCCAGTCCGAGTTCCACCACGCCGAGCCGATTTTTGAAACCATGCCGGCGTGGGACGAAGACATCTCCGAGTGCACCACCTTCGAGGATCTGCCGCAGAAGGCGCAGGATTACGTGTTGCGCTTGGAGGAACTGTCCGGCTGCCGCATCTCTTATATCGGTGTCGGCCCTGGCCGCGACCAGACCATCGTGCGCCACGATGTCATGGAAGACCAGTAACGGACGTAGCTGCGTGGATGAGCTCGGACTAGCTACGAGCTCATAAAAGAAAAAGAAGGGGCGAGGTACCTTGGTGAGGTACCTCGCCCCTTCTTTAGGATCCTTGGGGCTCCCCGAGGCTATGCCCGATCAGCTTTAGTAAGCGGCGGTCAGGTTGTCGTAGCCGTTGATCTTGAGTGCTTCCAGCACGCGGTCCACGGCTGCCTGGTCAGTATCCGGGTTATAGGTGTCCGGGAAGGTCAGGTGTGCGCTGTGGCTGTCCTTGAAGTCGATGTTCATGAACTCGTGGCCCAGCTCGTCGGTAGCGAGCGCGAGTTCGCGCTGCACAGCCAACTTACCGCTCTGCAGGATGGGTGCAGAGTAGTCCTGGTCTCCGTTGATTACATCTTCCTTGTCACCGGTGATGCGGCCCTTTTCGGCGTGAGCGCCGGGCTCATCGGACTGGTCGGTGGACTGCTCAGCGTCAGCGGTCTGGGTTACCTCTGGCTCAGCAAGCTGGTCTTGGGCGTCAACTGGGCCGGTGCTGCCGGTTAGAGGCAATACAGCAGCGATGGCGCTAGCAATAAAAGAAGGAATAGACATTTCCGATCCTTTCTGGGTTAGTGTTCGAAACCGTTAGAGATACTAGCACCGTAGAAGGTGGGTGACTATGTGAAATTTATCTTGTTGACTGCCCCATTAATAATATATTTAGGAGTCATTGGCGAAAGGCGATGCTTTTGGTTAAATAAGAGATGTCAGACCTACATTGCCTGTATTGTAGGATGATAATCCTCACAATATAATTTTGGGTGTAATGCAACACATTTTAATGAAGTCCGGAAACCGCTAGAACATGACGCTGGTAATGGACGGGGTTTAATGGGGTGCAAACTATTGAAGCGCTATCCAATTTCTGTTGAGTTTTAGAAAAGTAGGCTCGAATTGTGGTTCCCTGCATCCTTTAGTGGGCCTTCCGGTTACTGCACGACTTTTATGGATGGTGCAATTTCCCGCGAATTACGCACGCTTTACTATGATGTGCGAAACGCTTCGAGGTTTTCTTAATCATTGCGTGCAGGGGGTGTAGGTAGTTGTGTTTGGTGATCTACACTATTGAAGGCAAACGAGCTATCTAGCGGGCGAGACAAGGCAAACGGGCCTTGGTTACAGCTAGCAGGCTCGTTAAAGGAGTACGAGCATCAGGTTGGAAACGAGCAGTCAACCACATGGTTATAGCCTTTTTAACCGCTTCGACAAGTATCGATAATCCCGACTTCGCACACAAACAACTTGACACGCTCACGAGGGTGGGCTCCGCCGAAGCTTGAGTTATCGAATGTCGGCCAATGTTAAAGAAGGATTATAAAAACAATAGTTTTTATTGGATAAACCTGGACATCAAGGTAAAAAACAAGAAAAGCTCAGGGTACTTCAGGTTTCTAGATATATTGCTTAATAAAGCTTTGCAATGTGTAATTATATAAAGTCGGCTGGTTGTTGGCTTACATTTGTGCGTGGTATCCTCCCAGGTGAGCAGCGAGTAGGAATCAAGATTCGGGTTGTACCCTGGGTTTATCCTTGGTGTGTCCAGCCTCAAACTCAGATTTTACTCAGGAAAGTAGCTCACTGCGTAAGAATGCAGCCGTAAAATTCGATTGCCTGAAGAGGGAAGAATGAGTAAATTGAGAAGAATACCTCGAGAGGGGAGAGTGGCTTTAACTGCAGTTCTTGCTGTAATTGCAGTAACTTTGGCTATGGTTACTGTCACGGGGGCAAGGGCTGAGGCTGCTGAGCCGACGGACTTCGAACCGAATTATGACATGGGGCTCGAGAGTGTACGTAATTCTGGGGATGATAGCTGGGGCCCGTTGGTGTGGGCCGGTACGCCACCTGAGGGAAACTCCACTGGAAATGCAGCGAACGATGTTGGGTGGGGCTGGTGCATTGACTACACGCAGGCGGACCCAATGCACAAAGGTGGTAGCTATAAGAAGTCTACTGCAGGTGCTCTAAGTTTCGATGACCCAAAGTATCAAGATGCTGTTATCGGACTCGCACTGAAGTTGCGAGATGCACAGGAAAATGGTCAAAAGCAGTTGGCGAAGAAATATATTGTGTATTTGAGTGCAATTATTTCTGATCCGTCGGGTCGTGAAGCGGCCATCAACTTCATAAACGGAAACCTAGGCTATGGAGACGCCAACAACGTGTCGCGTTTCCAAGGATTTGAGGGCAGCCCGCAAGAATTTACAGAGCTGACGGGGCTTCGTATCGTAAAGACTACCGCTCAAAACCTCGACGATCAGTTCGATGTTGATCCAAGCGTTAAAATTGATAAGCAGCCCGCTGATGCATTCCTGACTATTGTCGGGCCAAACGGAATTTATAAGCATACCTCGGGCGGCGGCCAGCGTGTTTTGCCTCCGGATCAGCCCGGACTCCCTGACGACGACGGCGGCGAGGATAGGAATCCGGAGATTTCTACTCAGGCTGAGTTTGCCGGAGATGCTGATCAGGTTGTTGCTGGTGCTAAGGTGAC
>NZ_JBEHFM010000020.1:0-36815 GCF_040225675.1 Corynebacterium sp. KPL2680 | reverse complement strand
AGCACGTGCTGGCCCCTGACACCATCACACTGCATGCTCTATCGAAAGGTAGAAACACCACTCAAACGGACTTGACCCCTTGCCAAACTTTGCCCTGGACGAAGCTGAGCAGCTTGACCTAAAACGCGAAAGGTTTCTAAACGCGAGACTGCCAACATCCTTGGTTCCCCATCGATATCGACGACCAAGTACCAACTTCTACCCTTGTGTACAAGCCCATAAGGATCAGCCACAGCACGTTGTTGCTTCTTGTCCCCGCTTCGGCGATAGGACACCTCAATTCGAGCTTCTTTCCGTACAGCCTCTAGCAACTCTTCTAAGTCGTTTTGGGTTTCATTGCTAAACCAGCCACTGGAATCAAGTAGGACCTTTTCTTCCAAATTATGAGTATCGGACGCTTTAGAGAATGAGACTGCGTTCATTTTCTTCTGCAGCAGGGCGATGTCTTGGCCAAAACCCAAGTGTGCGAGTGAATCTGCCCCGACGCCAAGAATCCTCATCAGCTGAATCTCAGTCGGATCCAATCGAGAAGCGTTCAATCGAGCGCGCCTATCGAGCACAATCCCACCATGCATACCTTGCTCCGTATAAACAGGTATTCCTGCGGCCGAGAGTGCATCAACGTCACGCAGTATTGTGCGCTGGGAAACCTCAAAATGCGAAGCCAGCTCGGCAGACGTAGCACGGCCTCGGGTTTGCAATAGCAAGAGCATAGACAACAAGCGCGCCGATCTCATGCCGTAATTATCACTGGAACCACAATATTTTCCGGAATATGACACTCCTTGTCAGGTTTGTTTGCTCCAATGCACTGCGTCCACGTAAACAACACCACTCACCGAAAGGAGAATGGCGATGCCAACCCCCAATCTTTTCCTAACCTATGTCTCCGATACAGAGATCTCGACTGCCTTCTACAGCGACTTATTCGATATGCAGCCATCGTTCATCAGTCCTCGATATGTAGCATTCGAGATTTCAAAGGATGTCCTGTTTGCTGTGTGGACCGGCCATAACACCCACATGGAGAAACAGACACCGCGAACGAGCGAAATAGGTTTGATGCTGGATGGACCGGCAAGCCGCATCGATGAGACATACCGTCTATGGAAATCGAAAGGAATCCAAATTGTGCAGCCACCCTACGATGATGTCTTCGGCCGCACCTTCGTTGTTGCCGACCCTGATGGAAACCTTATCCGCGTCAGCCCAGTCGATTAACTCCTAGATCAGGATTCAACGACTAGGAAATCCTCCAACACCCGGGAAACACCTCAGTTGGAGGATTCCAAGTGACCCTAAGTAGGATCTCAAATCAAGGATGGTTTAGGCACACCAGCTTTCCCGTACAACGAACCCCTAAAACTGCTTGGCCTATGGGCGCAGCAGAGATCCACCGAAAGTAATGGCCCGGTCCCAAATCGAACTACGAGATCGAGATCATGCAATAAAACTATTATCCTCTCGACCCTGCCAACCAAACCTAAGCAAACATCAAGCCTCGGACTGACTGCCTACACAATAAACCGAAACTCAAAAGAAGGGTGTCAGATCAAGATGACTTGTTGACACCATCGAAAACAAAATTCGAAAGACGTGTCGACCGGCTCGGGCGGGATTTAGGATGTAAATCCCCACACTTACAATCCTCGACCACTAAAGTTCAGAAAAAGAAAGAAACCGGAGGTCACTAACCCTTTCGAGTTTGTTACCTCCGGTGTCGCAGTTTATTCAACTGCTCATTGTGCCCGGGGCGGGACTTGAACCCGCACGTCCTTATCGAACACTGGCACCTGAAGCCAGCGCGTCTGCCAATTCCGCCACCCGGGCAGGGTGTGGTTGTCAGTGCGACTAGATAAAGATAGCACAGGGAGTGCATACAATTACAAATCAGCAGGAAAAGCGGATTATTTTGCGCATTTAATGGCGAAAAACTAGGAACTTTCGCGCCGCCGTCTACGTTTGAAAGGGGTATACAAACTATAATGGCTACTACTGATCACTACTGATCGCTGTATAGCGGAAAGGAGCAAAATTCGTGGCGTTTTTAGAAAGGCTGGCGAAGCTCGATTCCGCTATGCAACGCGGCCTTGATAACGGCATGGCTTTTGTCTTCGGCGGCAAGGTCGTTCCTGCAGAGATTGATGAGCTTTTGAAGCAAGAAGCCCAGGACAATCTCGGCCACGGGGACGATAACAAGCTCTATAGTCCCAATGTCATGACTGTAGGTGTCTCTTCCAAGGATTTGGAGAACTTGTCGCAAGACCCCGATTTGCCTGCCGATTGCGCAGACCAATTATCTCGCTTTATCCGCAATAACGGATGGTCCCTCGCTGGTCCCGTCATTGTGCGGATTGCGGAGGAATCGGGCCTGCGCACGGGCCAGCTTCGTGTGTCCTCGTTTATAGATCACGAGCCCACAGAAGAGACCGGTTTCGAGGCGATTTTCCACGACTTTGATGGTCAGGAGGACCAGATGACCAACCCGCACGAAAATAATGCGGATGACGCAGCTACTACCGCTTTCATTGCGCAAGATGACCAACCCGCGCCGCAAACGCAGGGCCCCGCAGTCAATTTGATGTTGCAGGATGGCTCTTCCCGCGTCTACCACGTGCAGGAAGGGTCAAATATTATTGGCCGCAGCAATGATGCGGATTTGCGCCTGCCGGATACGGGCGTGTCCCGCCAGCACGCGGAAATCACGTGGAACGGTGAAGATGCCGTGTTGGTGGATTTGCAGTCCACCAATGGCACCACGGTCAATGACACTCCCATTGATAACTGGCTGCTTGCCGATGGCGACGTGATCACCATGGGCCATTCCCACGTCGAGGTCCGCATTACGGGCCTTGATTCGCATAGTTACTAATTCACACTGAGGAAGGGAGGCCGCCATGGATGCAGTCATCATGCTGGCGCTTCGCATCGGCTTATTGGCTCTTTTGTGGGTATTTGTCCTGGTGGCCTTGAATGCCATGCGGCGGGATACCAATAAATCCGCAGGTGCTATGCCACAGCCGTCGAAAATGGGTGCGTCCCCGCGCAGTCACGCTGCGGTGAAGCAGCTTTCTATTGTGGAAGGCCCTTTGCAGGGATCCCACATGAATTTGGGCACGCTCGAGGAATGCACCTTGGGCCGCGCCGCTGACTGTGATTTTGTCACTGGGGATGATTACTCTTCCGGCCATCATGCACGCCTATTTCGCCGCGGCAGCGAGTGGGTAGTGGAGGATTTGGAATCTCGCAACGGAACCCTCGTCAATGGTGTGCGCATCGACCAACCTGAGGTAGTCGGCGCGAACTCCGAGATTAAGCTAGGCCGCACTACCGTGAGGTTGAACGCATGACACTGAAGCTAAACTTTTTTGCCAAGTCGGACCGCGGGCTTATCCGCGGTAATAATGAGGACTCCGGTTACGCCGGATCCCACCTGCTGATTTTGGCCGATGGCATGGGCGGACATGCCGCAGGTGAGGTCGCCTCCCAACTCATGGTCAACCACCTCGAAATCCTAGATCAGGATCCGGGTAAGGAGGACACGGAGGCACTCCTTGCAGCTGCTGCCGATGACGCCAATGAAGCCATCAGCGAGCACATCACCGCCCACCCGGAGACTGAAGGTATGGGCACGACGCTGTCCACGATGCTGTTCAATGGCACGACCTTTGGTGTCTGCCATGTGGGTGATTCGCGCGCTTATTTGCTGCGCGATGGCAAGCTCGAGCAAATCACCAAGGATGATACCTATGTGCAATCCTTGGTGGATAAGGGCGAGCTGGCTGCAGAAGATGTTTCTTCCCACCCACAAAAGTCCCTCATCTTGAAGGCCTATACCGGCCGTGCGGTGGAGCCGACGCTCTTCACGTTCGAAGCCAAGGCGGGTGACCGCATCCTGCTGTGCTCGGATGGGCTTTCGGACCCAGTTACCGCTTCCACGATTGAGACTGCCCTTGGCCAGGGAAGCATCGAACAGGCGGGGTCCACCCTCGTGGATCTCGCTATTCGTTCGGGCGGACCGGACAATGTCACCGTCGTCATCGCCGAGGTCACGGAAGAAAAACCCGCCACCCACGAGCCGTTCCGCGTTGGTGCTCTTGCAGGTTCGGTAGAAGAGCCCACGCACCCGGATTCCTCGGCGTCACGCGCCGCGAAACTCACCCGTAAACCCCAGGTGATTCCGCCGGCCGTCATGGCCGATGAAGACAATGCGGCTAAGGACTCCGATGAAGAAGAGGCAGAAGACGAGCCCCCTCGACGAAAAATTGGGTGGAAGGTCCTCATCGCCCTCATCATCATCTTGGCGCTCGTTATTGGCGCAGGGCTGTGGGTAAAGAATTTCTTGTCCAATAACTATTACGCCGAGACCAACGACGCACAAGAAATCACTGTCCTCAAAGGCGCGGATTATTCCTTATTTGGCAAGGATTTAAGCTCCACTCACCAATACGTGTGCATTAATGACCAGAACTCCTTGCTGTTTTCTGCCCAGAAGTGCAAGGGGGACTTCACCCCGTTGAAGGTCTCTGATCTGCCTGAGTCTGAGCGCGGCGCGGTCAATCATATTTCTGCCGGTGACCTGAGCGAGGTTCAGGATCAGATTAATGACTTGGGTGAAAAGGCACTCAAGCCATGTATCACTGCGCCGAGCCAAAAAGATAATAAAGACACCAAGGAAAACAAACCTGGGGTCACTTGTAGGGAGGTGTAGCTGATGCAGAAGTTTTTTAGCCGGAGAATCGAACTCGGCCTCCTTATTCTCGCCGCGGTCGTCTTTGCCATTACCTTGGTCAGTTTGGAGCTGTCGCAGGATAATGCGCTCACGACGGACTTGATCTACCTCATCGGTGGATTCATTGGTGTCTTTACCATTGCGCACTTGGCAATGTGCTTCTTGGCACCCTACGCGGACCAGGTCATGTTGCCTATCGTGGCCATCCTTAATGGCATTGGGCTTATCGTTTTGGCCCGCTTGGATTTGGTCAATGATCGGGGTCTCGCGGTTCGCCAGGTGATGTGGACCGTCGTTGGCTTGGTGCTCTTTGTGCTGGTCCTGGCGGTTGTCAAGGACCATCGCTCACTCACCCGCTACTCCTATATCTTGGGTGCGGCTGGCCTCGTACTGTTGGCGCTGCCATTGGTGTGGCCACAACCTGATGGCGTTGAGGCGCGCATTTGGCTGAACTTCGGGCCATTTTCCATCCAGCCGGGTGAGTTCTCCAAGATCATGCTGATCTTATTCTTTGCCATGCTGCTAACGCAGAAGCGATCCCTTTTTACCGTGGCTGGCTATCGTTTCTTGGGAATTTCCCTGCCCCGCTTGCGCGACCTCGCCCCCATTCTCATTGTGTGGGCCATCGCCATTATCATCATGGGAATTTCCAATGACTTTGGTCCGGCGCTGCTGCTCTTCAGCACGGTGCTGGGCATGCTATTTATGGCTACCGGCCGGGTCAGTTGGCTTTTTATTGGCCTCGTCCTCGTTGGTATCGGCGGCTTTGGCATTTACCAGGTATCCGAAAAGATTCAGCAGCGTTTTTCCAACTTCATGGACCCGCTGGCTAACTATGACAACACTGGATACCAATTGGCCCAGTCCCTTTTTGGTATGTCCTCTGGCGGTATTTCCGGCAGCGGCTTGGGCCAAGGACACCCCGAATTGGTTCCGGTGGCGCACTCAGACTTTATCCTCGCCGCCATCGGTGAGGAATTGGGCCTGATTGGTCTAGCTGCCGTTCTGGTCCTCTTTGGCATGTTGGTTACCCGCGGATTCAATACCGCGTTGCGTACCCGCGATACGTACGGCAAACTGGTCGCTTCAGGCCTTTCTCTTACTTTGGCGGTACAGGTCTTCGTCGTCACCGGTGGCATTTCCGCCCTGCTGCCGATGACCGGCTTGACCACTCCTTTCATGTCCGCCGGTGGTTCCTCTCTCATGGCTAACTATGTACTGTTGGCGATTTTGCTGCGGATCTCTAACGCAGCACGCCGACCCATGCAGGAGAACTCGAGCAACGCTCCGAGTGACACCTCCATGTTCCCGTCGGTTCAGGAGGCTTACCGATGAACAAATCCATCCGCCTAGTATCCCTATTTGCCATCATCTTGACCGCGGTTCTGTTGGTGAACCTGACGGTCATTCAGGCATTTTCGGATGATAAATACGCACATAATGCTAAGAACTCGCGCGGGTTTATAGAATTGCAGACCACCCCGCGCGGACAGATCTATTCCGGCAATACAGTGCTGGCGCAATCCACGGAAAATCCTGATGAGACCTACTCCCGGTCTTATCCCATCGATTCGCCCGCTTTTGGCAATCTCACCGGCTATTTGTCCAGCCAATTTGGTGCTTCGGAATTGGAATCTTCGCAGAACGAAATTCTCAATGGCACGGACGATTCCCTGTTCAAACAGCACTGGCTGGATACCATCGCGAATAAGCCCACCAAGGGAGCCAATGTAGAAGTCACCATCGATCCGGCATTGCAGCAGGCCGCGTATGACCAGTTGGCGGGCCCTGGGTACGAAGGATCGGCTGTTGCCATCCAGCCGTCGACGGGCAAGGTTCTGGCCATGGCTTCCAACCCGGGCTTTAACCCAAATTCATTGGTGGGCGAGTCCGCTGAGGAGGCTTGGGCAGGTTTGCAGGAACAGGCCGGTCAGCCACTGGTCAACCATGCAGCGGCGGATACCTTGCCGCCGGGATCTATTTTCAAGATCATTACGACTGCGGCCGGATTGAATAATGGATACAATCCCTCGTCGAGCCTGACCGGTGCCAACGTGATTACCTTGCCTGATACCGTCACGGAACTGACGAACTACGGCAATGAAAAGTGCAATGGCCAGGATTCCGTGACTCTGCAGACCGCCTTCGCGCTGTCGTGTAATACCGCATTTGTGCAGATGTCTGAGCAGATCGGCGCGGATGAGCTGCGCAAGTACGCGGATGCTTTCGGCATCGGCAAGAAATATGACTTGGGTGTCTCTTCTTCCGCAGGCACCTTGGGAGACCTGCCGGATGGTGCGGCGACGGCGCAATCAGCCATCGGCCAGCGCGATGTCACCATGAGTGCGCTGCAGGCGGCAGTCATGGCCGGAACCGTGGCCAATAAGGGCACGCGCATGGAGCCTTACCTAGTCAATCGCATTACCGATGCCCAGATGAAGGAAATCCGCACCACCAAGCCCAAGAAGGCCGGCGAGGCCGTCACGGAAGAGACCGCATCGACCATTCGGGACTTGATGTTTGCCTCCGAGCGTTCTTCGTGGGGCTACGACGGCAATGGCTTTGCATCCAAGACCGGTACCGCCGAGCACGGCGAAGGCCTGGCTCCGCACGTGTGGTACGTCGCCTTTGACCCGGACCGCGATATTGCCGTCGGGGTCGTCGTCAAGAATGGCGGTAACTTGGGCGAATCCGCGACGGGCGGCCGAGTCTCTGGCCCAATTGGTCGTGCCATCTTGAGCGCATACCAGGGGGAACAGTAATGAAGAATACCGAGAACAAAGACCATCTCCAGGAACTCATCGGCAGCGACTACGAGCTGCAGTGGATCATTGGCCACGGCGGCATGTCCACGGTGTGGCTTGCCGATGACACTCGTAATGACCGCGAAGTAGCCATCAAGGTGTTGCGGCCGGAATTTTCTGATAACCAGGAATTCCTCTCCCGCTTCCGCAATGAAGCGGAATCCGCTGAATCTATCCAGTCCGATAACGTGGTGGCCACGTATGACTACCGCGAGCTGGAAGATAATGGCCGCAAATTCTGCTTCATGGCCTTGGAATACGTGCGGGGCGAATCCCTCGCGGACCTGCTCGCGCGCGAGAACACCTTGCAGGAAGAACTCGCCCTGGACGTGCTTGAGCAAGCGGGTCACGGTCTATCCATTATCCACCGGATGGGCTTGGTGCACCGCGATATTAAGCCCGGCAACCTGATGATTACCCAAAATGGGCAGGTGAAAATTACGGACTTTGGCATCGCCAAGGCCGCCGCCGCGGTACCGCTCACGCGCACCGGCATGGTGGTGGGTACTGCCCAGTACGTTTCGCCTGAGCAAGCGCAGGGCAAGGAAGTCTCCCCCGCCTCTGATATCTATTCGCTCGGCGTCGTTGGTTACGAGATGCTCGGCGGCAAGCGCCCCTTTTCGGGTGATTCCTCCGTGTCCATTGCTCTTGCCCACATCAACCAAGAGCCTGAACCGCTGTCGACCACGATTAGCGCCCCGGCGCGCGAGCTCATTCGTATCGCGCTGCGCAAGGATCCCAATACCCGCTATGCCGATGGCAATGAATTTACGGTCGCGGTATCCGATGTGCGCCTGGGCAAGCGCCCGCCGCAGCCCAAATCCATTCCGCCCCACCAGCAGGCTCCAGAGCCTTCGCCCTCGGCATCGACGGAGATGCTTGCCGATGTCGCCCAGCCCACCACCATTCATCCGGCGGCGGGGACGGCGGCGAGTGCTGCCGCGCCGCAACGTAAGGTAGCACCAGCCCCGGACAATGATTCGAAGGGCGGGAAGTCTTTCCTTAAAGGCCTGGGTATCGTCGCGGCCATCGCCCTGCTTGCCGCGGCCGGCTACGCCATCATGAACCTCATGAGTAGCGAGAGCGGCGACAGCGATCCTTCGTCTACCCAGGAAACTTCCGTGGTTACCGAATACCGGGATCCCACGACCACGCAGGTAGAAACCCTGGAGGAAGAAGATACTAATGAGACGCCGCAGGAAGTGACGGTAACGGAGACGGAGCCTACGGATCGGGAGGGCAACCAGGCGCCGCGCGATAATCACCGGCAGCCGCAGACCCCGAACCAGCAGGCCCCGACGCGAAACCAGCAGGCCCCGAATACCCCGACGCAGCAGCGTCAGCCCCAGCAGCCGCAGGTCGAAAACACACCTGAGCAGAAAAACACAGTAAACTCACAGCCCGATGAACTCCCTGGGGATTTATCTGATTTATTAAGACAGGATGGTGACTAAGCCATGGTCAATGACCGGTACCGGCTCGGTGAGATCATCGGCTCCGGCGGCATGTCCGAGGTATTTGCCGCAGAGGACACCACTTTAGGCCGGCAAGTAGCGGTAAAAATGCTGCGCACGGAGATGGCTCGCGATATCAACTTCCGCGAGCGCTTCTACCGCGAGGCGCAGAACTCGGGCAAGCTAAACCATCCCAATATCGTCGCGGTCTATGACACCGGCGAGACCGAGATGGACGGCATGACCATACCGTATATCGTCATGGAGAAGGTCAACGGGGCCACGCTGCGCGATATTATTCGCGAAGATGGCCCGCTGCCCGCCCAAGAAGCGGCGGAGATCCTCAAGCCGGTCGCGGAGGCCTTGCAGGCATCCCATGAGGCGGGAATCATTCACCGCGATATCAAGCCGGCGAATATCATGCTCACCAATACTGGCCAGGTGAAGGTGATGGACTTTGGCATCGCCCGTGCATTGGATGATTCGACCTCGGCGATGACCCAAACTTCTGCCGTTATCGGTACCGCCCAGTACCTTTCCCCGGAGCAGGCGCGCGGCAAAAACGCCGATGCGCGTTCTGATGTCTATGCGCTGGGCTGCGTCATGTACGAGGTACTCACCGGCCGCACCCCGTTCGAAGGCGAAACCCCCTTTGCCGTGGCTTACCAGCATGTGCAGGAGGAACCGACCCCGCCTTCGGAGCTTATCGATGACCCCTCGTTGACCCCCACCCAACGGGTCAATATCGATGCAGTGGTACTGACCGCGATGGCCAAGCACCCCGCAGACCGCTATCAGTCCGCCTGGGAGATGGCCGGCGATTTGGATCGTCTGCGCACGGGCCAAGTCACCGAGGCCGCCCGCATGCACGTCAACGAGGACGATGCCACGACGGCGATGCCCGCCCCGGCCACCGCTACTGCTACATCCCACCGGGCACCGATCGAATCGACGCGTCCTACCGGAGCACCCGAAGAGGATGAAGGCGGCGGTTGGATGAAATGGCTCGCGCTGCTCCTCGTCGCGCTGTTGGTCGCCATCTTGGGCTATTTTGCCTGGGATTTCTGGAGCAGCGACGATGAAAAGAATAGGAGTGGCCGTGACCAAACCGAGGTAGCGGAGCACAATAGCGTCATCGTGCCGGAGGTAGAAAACCGCCCGCGCAATGAAGTGGTCAAAGAGCTCGAGGACTTGGGGCTTCTCGTCACCGTGAACGAAGAGGCTAACCCGGATATCGACCGCAATAATGCGATTCGCATCAATCCGGCCCCTGGCTCGGAATTGCAGAAGAATGCCTCGGTGACCCTGACCGTTTCTTCCGGCAAGGAAATCATCGATGTCCCCGATATCACCGGCATGAACCTGGATCAGGCGGCGCAGGTCTTGGAAGAGGCCGGCCTGGAGCTGAACTCGGATATTTCTGAGCGCAATGATGAGGCCCCCGCCGGCGAGGTAATCCAGCAGAACCCCGCGGGTGGTACGCAATTGTCCAAGGGCTCGAAGGTCCGGGTGACGGTGTCTAAGGGCATCGAAAAGAAGCGCGTTCCTGATGTTTCCGGCTTGAACGAAGAGGATGCGCGCAGCCGCCTTGAAGCCAGTGACTTCGATGTCAATGTCCGCGAAGTAGATTCCCTAGAGCCAGAAGGCACCGTGCTGAACGTCTCCAACCAGGGCGCGCAGCTGGAAAAGGGCCAGACTGTCACCATTGAGGTATCCAATGGGATGCTCATGAAGGCACCCGAGGTCATGCACAAGAATCAAGGACAAGCCGAAAATGCACTGCGCCAGGCAGGCTGGAATGGACAGCTGCGCGTGGGCGAGCCAATTCCTACCGGCGCCTTGGTTGATAGCAATAAGATCGGTTGGGCGTCCATTAATCCTGGCGATACCATCCGCAAAGATCAGGACGTGGAGGTTCGCATCTGGAAATTCGAAGCCTCGGCGCTACTGCCGTAACCATCGCTGCTGGTATCGTAATTCATCAGTAAGCACTGAGATAAGAACTGAAATCTAGAGAAGGTCTCTTATGCCAAAGTCAAAGATCACCCAGAGCTCTGCCACCCAGGTATCGAGCTCTGCCGGGGCGAACCGCACCCCAGTCAAAATCAACTCTGAAGGCACCCCGAAGTGGTACGTGGCCATCATGCTTGGCCTGATGATCCTCGGCCTGCTGTGGCTCGTGGTCAATTACCTCGCCGGTGAATCCATCCCCTTCATGGCGGAGCTCGGCGGTTGGAACTACGGGATTGGCTTCGGCCTCGCCCTTGTTGGTTTGCTCATGACCATGGGCTGGCGCTAGACCGCCGCCAAAAAGAAACCCTCGCCGCCACCGCAAGGTGACCGCGAGGGTTTCTCGTGCTTAGACCTTAATGTTCAGCCGGCCGCACGCGGGCGACGGCAACGCTCTGGTCAGCGCGGCCCTCGTGCTCGATATCTACTCCAGCGATCTGCTTTGCCGTGGGGCAGACCACCGGGGTAATCAGATTGATGCCGCGTTCGCGCAGCTTCTCTGATTCCACCGCGATGATGGGGGTCCCGGCGCGGACAACATCGCCCTTGGCCGCGAGCTTGGTAAAGCCCTCTCCCTTCAGTTCCACGGTATCGATACCGATGTGAATGAGCAGGTCGAGGCCTTCTTCGGTCCGCATGCCGAAGGCGTGGCCGGTCTTAAAGACCATGGTGATGGTGCCATCTACTGGGGCACAGACATCGAAGGCATCGATCACGGTAGGAATAACGGCAAAGCCTTCGCCCACCATGCCTTGGGCAAAGGACTCATCGGGAACCTCAGAAAGCGGCACGACGGTTCCTTCGAACGGGGCGTGGAGCTGAATATCGGTGCCGATCTTCTCTACAGGGCGAGCGTCTTCACTAGGCTTCGCGGTGGCCGTAGCTACCGATGCGGAGCCGGTGCGCAGCTGGTGGTTGACCTCATCAAACATGAACTGCACGGAGGGTCCCACGATGACCTGCACGTTCTTTTCGGAAGGGTGGATGACGCCGGAGATGCCGG
Organism: Corynebacterium sp. KPL2680; assembly: GCF_040225675.1. NCBI lineage: Bacteria > Bacillati > Actinomycetota > Actinomycetes > Mycobacteriales > Corynebacteriaceae > Corynebacterium > Corynebacterium sp. KPL2680. Next base: position 24,812 of record NZ_JBEHFM010000020.1, on the reverse strand, counting down.
CGCGCTTGATAGTGGGGTCATCGACAAGCGCGCGATCCTTCACGCCCACGCGCAGGCGGGTGGTGCAGTAATCCAGGGAATCGATATTGTCCTTGCCGCCGAGGCCTTCGATGATGCGGGCGGCGGACGCGGCGGTCTTATCATCGCCCGTGGCGGCTTCGTCATCTTCTGCGGCACCCTCGTCATCGCCGCGGCCTGGGGTCTTCAGGTTAAACCAGCCGATGAGGTAGTAGAAGAGGACGAAGTAGAGGGCGAAGAAAACAGCGCCCATGATAAGCAGCATGTACCACTTATTGGCCAGCGGGTTTTGCGAGGACAACAGCATGTCCACGAAACCTGCGGAGAAGCCGAAGCCCGCGGTCCATTCCATCGTGGCGGCGATAAAGACGGAGAGGCCGGTCAGCAGCGCGTGCACCACGTAGAGCAGCGGGGCGACGAACATGAAGGAGAATTCCAGCGGCTCGGTCACGCCGGTGAAGAAGGAGGCCAGGGCGCCGGCTGCCATGAGGGAGCCGATGACCTTGCGGCGGCCCTTATCCGCGCGCAGGTACATGGCCAGGGCGGCGCCTGGCAGGCCGAACATCATGACTGGGAAGAATCCGGCCTGGTAGCGTCCAACGACGCCGTCCACGGTGCACTGTCCGTTCTCCCAGATGCCGGGGCACTCTGCGGCGGAGGTGGCCGCGGCGGCGGCATCGATGGTGGACTGGCCGGATTGGAAGTTACCGATGTCGTTGATGCCGATGACATCAAACCAGAAGACGGAGTTCAGCGCGTGGTGCAGGCCCGTCGGGATGAGCAGGCGGTTGGCCACGCCGTAGATGCCCGCACCCGCGGCGCCAAGGCCCTGGATGGAGGTACCGAAGTTGAAGAGCGCGTGGTAGATGAAGGGCCATACAAAGTAGAGGATGGCGGAGACCACGATGGCAAAAAGCGCGGTGAGGATGGGTACGAGGCGGCGGCCGGAGAAGAAGGCCAGGAAGTCCGGCAGCTTGGTGCCGTGGAAGCGGTTATAAACCATCGCGGCCATGATGCCGGCGAGGATGCCGAAAAGGACGTTGCCGTCACCGACGGCATTCCAGCCCTCGGCGGCCCATTCCACGGCGTCATCGCCAGTCAGCGCTGCGGGATCTTCGATGCCGCGGTAACCGGCGACGGCATCGGGGCCCAAGAGCTTCATGAAGGTGGCATAGGCGAGGAAACCGGAGAGTGCGGAGGCGCCATTAGAGTCCTTGGCCAGGCCAAAGGCGATGGCGACGGCGAAGATCCAGCCCAGGTTATCCAGCACGGCACCGCCGGAGCTGATGAGCAGCTGCGCGACCACGTTATCTTGGCCGGCCACGCTGGCTATCCAGTAGCCAACGCCGCCGAGGATCGCCGCGACAGGCAGCACTGCCACGGCGCCCATCAGCGCCTTTCCGAGCCGCTGCAGGGGCCCCATAATATTGAGTTTCACGGGAGGAGTCCTTTCAAAGGTGTAAAGAAGTAAAGAGGGATTTAGTGCGGACGGTGCTCATCCACGAAGCGGTAGTACTCGTGATCCACCAGCTGGGATGCCGCATCTTCATCGAGAATCACCGTGGCCCGCGGGTGCATCTGCAGGATCGAGGCCGGACAGTGCGCGGATAGCGGGCCCTCCACCATGTTGCGGACCGCGGTGGACTTTTCGGTCCCGGTAGCCAGCAGCAATAGGTGGCGGGCCTCGCTGATGGTGCCGAGCCCCTGGGTCAGCGCGTAGCGCGGGACGCTGTCCGTGTTCTCGAAGAAGCGGGCATTATCCTGCACCGTCCGCGGGTGCAGCGTTTCCAGGCGCGTGCGCGATTGCAAGGAGCTGGAGGGTTCATTAAAGCCGATGTGCCCATTGCCACCAATGCCCAGCAGCTGGATATCGATGCCGCCAGCATGGCGAATATCCTGGTCATAGGCGGCTGCAGCGCGGTCCGAGTCCGCGGCATCGCCCTCGGGGCTCTGCACTAACTCATCGATGAAGTCGACGTGACTGGTAAATACGCGGCGGATGGTGGAGTAATACGACTGCTCATGGGAGCGAGCCAGCCCCACGTATTCATCGAGGAGGAAGGCGCGGCTGCGAGCGAAACTCACCTCCTGGCGCTCGTAGCGGGCGGTGAGTTCTTGATACATCGCTACCGGAGTAGAACCCGTGGCCAGGCCCAAGGTGGCCCCGGCGTTGGCATAGCGGACGAAGATATCGGCGGCGGCAATAGCCACCTCTGCTGGTGTGGAACGAATGAGGATGTCCATGCAGTATTTCCTAACGTGAATCAGTATCTGTCGCGGCGGTGATGTCAATGCCATCAGCGATGACGCGCATGGGCTCGAATTGCGCATTCAGGCCCACGAGGTTGGCGCGCTTGCCGGGAGCCAAACGGCCGACGTCCTTATCCCCCAACACGTCCGCGGCCGTGGTGGAGGTAAACCGAACCGCCTCCTCTGCGCCGTGGCGCGCGGCAAAACGCGCAAATTGCTGCGCCAAGGTGGAGGTTCCACCGGCGATGGCGCCACTGTCCACCCGCGCCACGCCGCCGGTCACGGTAACGGGCAGGGAGCCCAGCTCATAGGAGCCATCGGCCATGCCGGCAGCGGCCATCGCATCGGTGACCGCAAAGGAGCGGCGGTTATAGGCCATATCCACGGTGCCATCGGCAAGATGCACGCCATCGGCAATGAGCTCTACTCCCACATCGCCGGCCTTCGAGCCGGTGAGCAGGGCGGCCACCGTGCCAGGGTTGCGGTGGTGGATGGGCGGCATGGCATTAAAGAGGTGGGTGCCGGTGACGGTAACGCCCATGTCTTTTGCCTGCCCCATGACCCGCAGCGTGGTCTCGTAATCGGCTTCGGTATGGCCCAAGCTGGCGATGATATCGTGCTCGGCGCAGACCGCGAGGAGCTCCGCCGCGGCTTGTGTTTCTGGGGCGAAGGTAATAGAGCGCAGGTGGCCGCGGGCGGCATCGATGACCGCGCGGAAAAAGTCTGGATCCCCCGGCACGATGCGCGATGGATCCTGCGCGCCGCATTTGGCAGCGGCGATAAACGGGCCTTCCATGTGGATGCCGGCGATATCCCCTTCTTCTGCCAACGTGGCGAGCAGCTCCGCTCGCGCGCACAGCTCCGCCTGCGTTCCAGAGACCATGCTGGCTATCAGCGTGGTGGTGCCATGGGCGCGATGGAAGCGCGCAGCGGCGCGGCACTGGTCATAATCACCATTAGGAAAGCTTCCGCCATTGCCGCCGTGATTGTGCAGGTCCACAAAACCTGGGATCCACAGCAAAACGTCTGGGTCACCGGATTGCCAGGCCGCCTGCGCTGCGGGGACATCACCAAGCGAGATGTCTTCAATGCGCCCGCCAAAGTTCAGCGCACCAGCACGCAGTTCGACATCTTCATCGATGTACAGGCCTTCTACGCGGCCCTTCCTCTGTGTCTGCATATTTCATTCACTTATCTTTTGTCCGGGCAGGCACCGTGCCATAAACGCGCCGATATCCCAGCGCAGAACTATGTTATAACCTATCGGTACCATAAGCCGGTGTCAATGACGTCACGTTCGCTTTTTTATGTGAGATTGTCGAGGGGTATCGACTGTGATGCTCAACTTCGTTTAGGCATAGATCCGCACCAGCCACTGGGCTACATTGATCTTTAGGAAGTATCGCTTGCCCATGCCACCTCTACCCTCGGTTTCTCTCGAGCAAGCGCGCTGCCAACGCCAACCACCGCATCACGTCAGGAGAACGTAAATATGGATTTAAAACCAGAAACTATTGTTTCTAATATTTTAAACGACATTGCGGAAGTAAATGATTGGGCCAGCATTGCTGCTGCCACCGGTGCTAATGACATAAATGCTTCCTACGCCACCCCTAACGAGGTCTTCACCATCCTCACTGCTGTTAAAAATAGTCCCGATTTAGCCCTCGGAACTGTCACAAATGAGTTCAAGGATTTCCCTGATAGCTGGTCGCCGCGTGAAATAACAGACCGGATCTTTGCCTCGTCAGATCCCATCTTCTCCATGATGGATATCTTTATGCGCCCGACCAAAGAATGACCTACGGAAGAATAGAGATGAAACTGACCACTTATCTCCTTTAAGTCACGTACCCCTTAGCACTGTGGTTGTTACTTCATGACTAGCCGTACGTGTGCATTTTGAGACATATCCACGCTCATTGCCTTGATAATCAGCCTGCTTAACTGGGTCCTCCGGTCTTGTCATTAAGCAGCTACCCTGCAAAAGCGCAGGGATAAATTCGGTGCGATCTACTGTCTAGATGACCACTAAGAGTGCTCTTCCGCGATATCGCGCATGCAATTATTATTGAAGTTATAAACGTTTCATCTCTTTCACCATTCCTCGCCTCGGACATAGCGGGATCCTCATTTCAAGGAGCACACCATGACCAGTCGTTCGCCCGCACCGTCGCGGCACCGGTCCCAGTACGTTCTCATGGCCGGCTTAGCCGTCTCGGTGGCCTATGCCGCCGTCCATATCGCGTTTTCTGATCCCGCCCTGATCGAAGGCACCGCTCCCGCGCGCCTCTCCTTGCGCAATTACCTTGGCCCGGTACTGGGTTCTGGCATGGTGTGGGCGCTATTTGCCTACCTCATGGGCAAGGCGTGCGCCCACCGGTGGACCACGGCCTTTTTCGCAGGAGCCGGCATACTCCTGCTCATGTTGGCGGTGCACTACGGGTTGCTTTCCGCCTTTGGTATCTACGACTGGCAGACGGCGTTTTTAGCTAATGGCGCGTGGTTCCTCTTTGCCCTTATCGCCGGGCCACTTTTCGGCGTGGCGGGGGCCTTTTCCCACAGGTTGGGCTGGCTAGATTACGTTGCCGTGCTCGGTTTCGTACTGGAGCCATTAGTCACCGGCCTCATTCCCGGCAATGGTATCGAGCCGCAGACCACGACCACCCCCGGATATCTTGCCGCGGTGACGCTATGGACGATCGGTGCGGTATTCCTCTACTGCGAACGCCGGGCTCCCATTAAGGCGTAGCCGCACTTTCAGCGGCCCACCAGCCGGGCATGCCATGGACGCCGGCCCCGGGCGCGGTGGAGCCCGATGCCATGAATATTCCCGGCGCGAGCCGGTGCGGGTGCGCGGAGAGGCGCGGGCGCAGCACGGTCTGCAGCCCGGTCATCGCACCACCGGCGATATCGCCACCCACCAGGTTGGGGTTCCAGCGCTCCAGGTCAGCTGCGCTCGTCGCGCGGGTACCCAAGATGGTGTCGCGAAAACCTGGTGCGAAGCGCTCGATCTGCCGCGCGATGAGGCCTGTCACCTCCCCAGGAAAGCGCTCCTCATAGCCGTGCGGCACGTGCGCATAGGTCCACAGCACCAGCCCGCGGGACGGGTCGACCACGTACTGTTGACACACCATGACCAGGGGACTTTCGGGCATGCGGCGCTTGCCGATGTCCCTTTCCGCCCCACCAATCTCCTCCACGCTGCCACCCACGTGGACGGTGCCGGCTTGGCCCACGCGGGGATCGGCCCACGGCACGGGTTCGCTTAAGTGAAAATCCACCTTGTACACCGCGCTGCCATAGCGCCACCGCCGCAGGGACCGTCGGGTCCGTGCAGAAAGTTCGAGCCCGCCCAGCCTAAGGATCTGGCGCGGGGTGAGATTGAGGATAAGGGCATCCGCGCGGGGCAGGCTGCGCACATCCGTGATGTCGGCGCCGGTGTAGATGCGGGCGTTGTGGGAGCGGAGGAGGGAGACGAGGGCATCGGCAAGCGCCTGCGTACCGCCTTCCACCACTGGCCAGCCGCGGGTCATGCCGAGCGCGCCAAAGAGCAGGCCGAAAGCGGAGGTAAAAGCCCTGGTAGGCGAGGTAATGGCGTGCACCGCGCTACCGGCGAATAAGGCGCGGGCCTGCGGGGAAGTAAATGCCGCCCGCGCGAGCGCGCTCGCCGGAAGCATGCCCGGCGCGCCGAATTGCGCCAAGCGCACCGGGTGTTCGAGCCAGCGCACCAGCGGGGTGAGCGCGTTGTTCACGTGTGCGTCGATATTGCGCACCATGTGGCCGTGCAGGCGGGTCCACGCCCTGGCATCGGTGTCGAGCCCCGCGGCGGTCTCCTCTAGAGAATTGTGAAGAATGCCCGCCTGCGCGCCCTCCAGTGGATGGGCCATGGGATACGGCGCATGGCGCCAGCGCAGGCCGTGCGATTCCAGATCGAGCGCGCGGAAGGCCGGGCTCGCGATGCCGAAGGGATGACCGGCCGCGCCGAGATCAACGACGGTGCCTGGGAAGATCTCCGTCGACGATGCCGCCGCCCCACCCGGGTGGCTGGCGCGCTCATACACATCCACGCGCCAACCGGCTGTGGCGAGCCGGGCCGCGGCGGTGAGCCCATTGGGTCCTGCGCCGACGATCACAGCGTGCGGTTGTTTATCCACAGTCCTCCTTGTGCAGGTCACTGGCACCAATCTACCTATTCGCCCACACGATGGGTACAAAGTTATCCACAGGCTGTGGAAGAAACCTGTGGAATACTTATTTCACAGACTTATCCCCACCCTGTGGATAAGTGTTTTCACGGGCTTCCACAGGTGATTCTTCGGCCGCCGATACCGCTATAACCTGTGTGATCAGGGAAAACTCCGGAAAAGCGTTCGGTAAATTACAAGAATGTGGTTATCCACAATGTGGATAACTATTGTGGATTTCTTTCGCACACCCATTCCGGTGATCAAATTCCACAGTTATCCCCAAACCCCAGCTCGCAGGGCCAATAACACAATGATGACCGCAGCGGTGAAAGCGACACCCGCCCAGCGCACGGATTTATTTCGATGGAAGAGGAACAAGCTCAAGATGATGCCGGTGCACAAGCCGCCAAGGTGGCCCCACAGGGAGACCCCCTCTGCGACGAAGGTATAGCCCACATTGACCAACAACAGGACGATGGGCGCGCGCAGATCCATCCCGCGTTGCCGGAAGGCGCCCACCAGCATGCCCATCAGCGCAAAGATCGCCCCAGAGGCCCCTACCGTGGGAGTGCCAAAATCAAACCACAGCACCATGGCGGAAGCGCCCAGACAAGAAACCAGGTACGCGGCGATGTATAGCCGAGTATCGAGGGCGCGCTCTACTTCCCTACCTATAAGCAGGAGCACCACCATGTTGACCGCGAGGTGCCCGCCGTCCAAGTGCATGAATTCCGAGGACAGCGCCGTAAGCGGCGCATCGGCGTACTGCGGCCCCCACAGGGCCCAGTCTTGGCTGAGCGTGGAGAGAAAGAAGGTCTCGCCCAATGTGCGAGCTTGTACCGCGGTAATTGACCACGCGATGATGCAGATCGCGGCAATGGTCGAGGTAACGGGGGCGGTTCGCAAATAATTTTTCACCATGGTGTGAAAGCTGACCCTTTGTTGGCATTCGGATAAAAACTAAACGAACCCGGCACCACAGGAAAGAGTGTGGTGCCGGGCGCGGAGCGAAGAAAACGCTTAGGCGATATCGATGGACTCGATGACAACGTCCTCGTGCGGACGGTCCATGCGGTCGGTGTCGACCTTGCCAATCTTGGAGACGACTTCCTGCGAAGCCGGGTCCGTAACCTCACCGAAGATGGTGTGGTGGTTATTCAGGTGCGGGGTCGGCGCCACGGTGATGAAGAACTGGGAACCGTTGGTGCCTGGGCCGGCATTGGCCATGGCCAGCAGGAATGGACGGTCGAACTGCAGCTCTGGGTGGAACTCGTCCTGGAACTGGTAGCCCGGGCCACCGCGGCCGGTGCCGGTGGGGTCGCCGCCCTGAATCATGAAGTTATCGATGATGCGGTGGAAGATGGCGCCATCGTAGAACGGGCCGGACTGCTCGCCCTTTGCGTTCTGGGTGGAGTAGTCCTTTTCGCCCTTGGCCAAACCGATGAAGTTTTCAACGGTTACCGGTGCGTGGTTACCGAAGAGATCGATAACAATATCGCCGTAGTTGGTATGCATCGTTGCAGTTGCGGTCTTCTGAGTCATGCCAACCATTGTAAAGAATTTACTTCCTCTCCGCTGTGCAAGACATAACGCTCTCAGCGATCGCGCTATCGTTATCCTTATGATTCGCGCGTTGCTCTTCGATCTCGATGACACCCTGATGGATCACACCGCCGCAGCGCGGGCCGGCGTGGATGAATGGTGCCGGCAGCGCGGGCTAAATACTGGGCAGCACCAGCGTTTTGCCGCCATTGAACGCAAGTGGTTTACCGCCTATGAGCGCGGCGAGGTCTCCCACCAAGGCCAGCGCATCGCCCGTTGCCGCGAATTTTTGGGCGAGGACATGGACGATGCCGCAGCCCTTGCCGCCTACGACGGCTACTTGGCCGCCTACCAGAGCCAGTGGCGCGCCTTTGCCGATGCCCGGCCCACCCTCGAGTGGGCGCTCGCATCCGGCTTCCGGGTAGGCATCCTCACCAATGGCCAGCGCGAGATGCAGCAGGCAAAACTGGAGGCGGGAGGCCTCGCGCTTGCCGATGTCCCCCTTATCCCCACCGTCGAACTCGGCTACCCCAAACCGCAGCGCCAGGCCTACCTAGCCGCCTGCGAACGGCTCGATGTCACGCCCGCGGAAACGCTCATGGTGGGCGATTCACTGGAAAATGACGTACTCGGTGCGCGCAGGGCAGGCCTGCGCGCTATGCACCTCGACAGGTCCGCAAAGGGAGAGGGCGATGTGTCTTGCCTTAGTCAGCTGACAAGGCTTGTCCCCCAAATAGCCAGCTAACCACGAGAGCACCGGGATCAATGACTCCCTTGCTGCGATCGCCCAGATAGGACGCGCGCCCCTTCTTGGCGGCGATCTTTCCGGTTTCTTCCACACCCTCCCGCGCGGCCTCGTATAGGGCCTGGAGCGTTTGCTCGTCTGGGCGCTCCGCGCCGATTTCTTGCGCCTTCTCCGCGGCCGGAATGAGCGCATCGAGCATGGTGCAATCCCCGCGCTGCGCGCCGCCCAGTTCTTGAATGAACTCTGCCGCGCTGCTCAAACCTTCCGCTAAGGTCTCCGCGCGGGCCATGTCGTTGAAAAAGCTGCCGAAAACCGCGCCCGAGGTTCCGCCCGCCAGGACAAGGAAGCGCTTGGCCAGTCCGGTGAAAATCTCATCATCCGAGCCGCGCAGCGGCAGTTCAATGCTTTCAAGCGCCGCCTCCATATTGGTACCGAAGTCCCCATCGCCGGCCTTGCGGTCAAGCTCGGTCAACTCCTCGATGGAGGATTGCACGCGGCCGACGAAGTCACTCAACCACTGGTTTTCTGCGCCTTCGCTGGGCAATTCATCCTCAAAGGTAATCCGCGCCGATTCCACCTGCTTGGCACTGCCCAAGGTATGCGGCCAGGCGGGGGCTGAAGTTGGGGCATCGATAAGCTCGAGCAGCTCATCGTCCGCCTTGAGCAGCGTGATGGATACGCCGTGCATATTGACCGCGGTGACGTAGTTGCCCACCATGGAGCGCACTACCGTAATTCCCTTCTCCGCTAGCTGCGCGGAAGCCTCGCCGAAGACCAGGCTCAGCTCCAAAGGCGTGGTGCCTCCCAAACCATTGACTAGGCACACCACCTCATCGCCGCTGTTGATATCAAGGGCAGCACCCAGATTTTCCAGCACGGTGGCGACGATGCCGTGGGCATTATCAACCTTTTCCGTGTGCGTGCCCGGCTCGCCGTGGATGCCCACGCCGACTTCCATATGCCCGTCGTCCAAATCAAAGGTATCGCGCCCCGTGGTGGGCAAAAAGCCGGATCCCAGTGCCACGGACATGCTGCGGGATTGATCGGCGGTCCGTTTCGCAAGCTCGGTGACCTTATCCAAGTCATCGCCGCGGTACGCCGCGGCACCGGCCACCTTTTCCACCAGGATCGTGGCACCCGTACCGCGCCTGCCAGGGCCCTCGCCGGTGCCTTCGGTAGCAATATCATCGGCGACTAAGACTGAACGAGTATCTACGGCCTCTGCAGCATTGCGCGCCACGGTGAAGTTCATGACATCACCGGTGTAGTTCTTCACAATGTGCAGCACTCCCCTGCCCTGGTCGGCCCACTGCGTGGCTTCGCTGACCTGGACCGCGTTCGGGGAGGTAAAGAGCAGGCCCGGGCAGGCTGCGGCGAGCATGCCTTGCCCAATGAAGCCGGCGTGCATGGGCTCGTGGCCGGATCCGCCACCGGAGATGACCGCAACCGCCGGTTTATCATCGGCCGTGCGCAGCGGGGTGGTGCGCCCAATGAAGCCCGCATCGTGCCAGGTGGCATCGGGATGCTGGGCAATGAAACCGGCCAGGGAATCAGACAGGAAGGATTCTTGGCTATTGCGAAATGCTGAGTGCTTCATGGCGCCCACGGTAATCCGGTTCCGGCCATAGCGTCGCGGGTGGGTACAAGATCACGAAAACGCTATGCAGACCGGCTGCATAGCGTTTTCTTTAAGAACCTAGAATTTCTCAGGTTCTATTTAGAGGGCGTTGCGCACCACATCGCGGGCTTCCACCATGTTGCGCAGGGAGGTTTCGGTCTCCTCGTAACCACGGGTCTTCAGACCGCAGTCCGGGTTAACCCACAGGCGATCCAGCGGAACGTTCTTGAGTGCGGCGCGGATAAGCTCTGCCATTTCCTCCACGGAAGGCACGCGTGGGGAGTGGATATCGTAGATGCCAGGTCCAATCTCAGAGTGGAAGGTCTCATCGATATCCTCCAGCAGCTCCATGCGGGAGCGTGCTGCCTCAATGGAGGTGACGTCTGCATCCAGGCCGGCGACGGCGTCGATGATCTGGCCGAACTCCGAGTAGCACAGGTGGGTGTGGATTTGGGTGGTGGGCTTGGCTTCGAGGGCTACCAGGCGGAAGGAACGCACTGCCCAGTCGAGGTAGGCCTTGCGGTCCTGCTCGCGCAGGGGCAGCAGCTCGCGCAGGGCCGGCTCGTCGATCTGGATGATGTCGATGCCGGCTTCCTCCAGGTCGCGGACCTCGTCTGCCAAAGCCACGCCCAGCTGGTCCGCGGATACGGACTGGTGCACGTCATCGCGGACGAAGGACCACGCCAGGATGGTGACCGGGCCGGTCAGCATGCCCTTGACGTGCTTTTCCGAAAGCGACTGTGCAAACTTCGACCACTCAGTGGTCATGGCAGCCGGGCGGGAGATGTCACCCACAACGATTGGCGGACGGGTGCAGCGGGAACCGTAGGACTGTACCCAGCCGTTTTCGGTGGTGACGAAGCCATCGAGCAGCTCCGCGAAGTACTGCACCATGTCATTGCGCTCTGGCTCGCCGTGGACCAGGACGTCCAGGCCGAGGCGCTCCTGCAGTTCGATGACGGACTTAACCTCGTCCTTGAGGGCGGAGTTGTAGTCAGCATCAGAAAGCTCGCCCTTGCGGTGCGCGGCACGCGCCTGGCGGATTTCCTTGGTCTGCGGGAAGGAACCGATGGTGGTGGTCGACAGCTCGGACAGGCCGAGCTCCTTCTGTGCTTCCTTGCGCTCGTTGAAGGCCGGCTCGCGCTTGACCTCGCCTTCCGGCAGCTGGGAGATGCGCTCTTGCACGGCGGCGTTGTTGATGCGCTCGGACTCGGCGCGGGTACGAACAGCGCGGTCGCTGACGCTGTAAGCCTCTTCGGCTGCCTCTGGGCCTTGTACCAGGGCGACGACTTCCTTGACCTTTTCATTGGCGAAGGAGAACCATGGGGCGACATCGGCAGGCAGCTTGGATTCTGCCTCGACGGAGTGCGGCACGTGCTGCAAGGACACGGAGGTGGATACGGACAGCTCATCGATGCTGCCGGCCAGGTCCTCGTACTTGGAGCGCAGGTCGCGCAGGTTGGCGGCCCAGACATTGCGGCCATCGACAAGGCCGGCAACGACGTGGGTGTTCAGGCTCTTCACGCGCTCGAGGTAGCCCTCATCTAGGGCCAGGGTGCCGACAGAAAGGTCAACCTGAACGGCCTCTGGCTTGAGCTCTGCGATGACATCGAGGCCCTTGCGCGCAGAGCCGTACGGGGTGGTCAGGTAGACCTGTGGGCGCTCTTCTGCACCCAGGATGGCGGAGTAAGCCTGCTTGGTATATGCAGCCAAGTCCTCATCGCTAGCGTTGGTCAGGTCTGCAACGAGGGCAGGTTCTGCCAACTGGATCCACTCCACGCCGGCCTTGTGCAGCTCCGCCAGGACCTCTTGGTAGGCGGCAACGGCATCATCTAGGCGCTCAAGCGGGGCCTTGGCAGCACCCTCGGCCTGCTTGGACAGGGCCAACAGGGTGACCGGGCCAACGAGGTACGGGCGCACGGTGTGGCCTGCTTCGCGGGCTTCTTCTACCAGCTTGATAATGCGCTGTGGGTGTGCCTTAAAAGCGTGGTCATCAGCAATTTCCGGCACGATGTAGTGGTAGTTGGTGTCGAACCACTTGGTCATCTCCAGCGGCGCGGTGTCCTTATTACCGCGGGCCAGGGTGAACTCATCATCCAGGGTTTCACCGGCAACGGCACCGACGGTCAGTGCGGTTTCGAGAACCTGGTCGTAGTAAGCGACGTCTGCCGGGATGGCGTAGTCCTCGGTCAGACCGAGGTCGCGCAGGCGGTTGTAGGTATCCAGGCGCAGCGAGTGTGCGGCGGACTCGAAGGTCTCCGCATCGATGCGGCCCGCCCAGTAGGACTCGAGCGCGCGCTTCAACTCGCGGTTGGCGCCAATACGGGGATAGCCCTCAATTGTCGCCTTGGGGAAATTAGCGTTGGTCATTGTCTACTCCGATTCGGGTTAGTAGGTCGTGAGTATTGTCGGGGTTGTTGTGGGTATATATATGGAGCCCGCTCGCCCCACCAGCCACGATGTCGCGGGCTAGTTCGGCGGTCAGTTCCATGCCGGTTTCGTATTCTTCTTCTGGGGTTGTCGCTGCCGCGAGCGCCGACCGCACCCTTTCGGGCACGGCGAGCCCGGACAGCTCTCCCATTCGCTCCACCCGGCGCAGGCTGGTCATGGGCATGATTCCCGGAATAAGGGGAATATGCACCCCGGCCAGTTGGGCCTTTTTGGTAAAGCGCAGGTAATCCTGGGCATCGAAGAATAGCTGGGTAATGGCGAAGTCCGCGCCGAGGCGTTGCTTTTTGAGCAAGACGTCAAAATCTTCATCTTCGTTTTTAGATTCAACGTGCCCGCTGGGATAGCACGCGACTCCGACGGCCAGGCGGCCAGCGGCGAACCGCGCGGCTTGTTGCCTTTCCAATTGCCGGATGAGGCTTATCAATTCATCGGCATGCTGCGGATAGTACTCCGGCAAGCCTTCCTCTGGCAGGTCCCCGCGCAGGGCCAGCAGGCCACGGACACCGGCATCGACCAAGCGGTTGGTCCAACCGATTAGTTCCGTGCGCGAACCAGCCGTACAGGCCAAGTGCGCAAGCGGGCGCATCGAGGTGGTGCGCGAAATCCGCTCGATAAAGGCCGTCGTCCCTTCGAGCCAACCGGACCGTTTGGAACTTGTCACCGCAATATAATCCGGGTGGTAGCTTTCCAAGGTTTCCAGCAAACGGTCGATTTTGGCTTCATCGGCGTCATGGCGCGGTGGAATTACCTCGAAAGATAGGGCCAAACGCTCCGGCACCATCAGTTCTTCTTCACTCATGGAATCCAATGGTGCTGACGCCGAAAATCGCGGGCTCATAGTCACCTCCTTTTCCCGATCTCAATTGCTGTCTGGAGGAAAACGTACCAAGCTGTTCAGTTTGCGGGGTAGCGCGACGCTAATGGTATTACCTTTGCAGGCCCATAAACAGCGCGGTTAGCCAAAATCGACGTGAATATTAATCCTCCATTCTGAACCAAGCGGTCTATTTTATGGGTGCTTCCACCCCTGAATCCCCCGCCAAAACAGTGGTGGGGTGTCAGGCTGACCACTATGCTGGATGGAAAAGACAAATAAATCTCATCTAAGGAGCACCTGCACCAATGAACCCCACCGTAGTGAAAATGGCGTTCAAGACCGGTTCCAATATGTGGAAGCAATTGCGCGATTACCGGCAAGAAAAGTCCCGCGAAACTTATACCGCCCTCGAAGAGGCTGCCCAACAGATGCAAAAGGAAGACAATAGCGCCTTCGATGAGGCCCGCAAGCAGGCAGGCGCCGTTACCCAGGCCGCGCACTCCCGCCTCGAGCGCGCACTAGAGGACTTCAATAACTACCGCGAAGACGCCGTCGAGCGTTTCGATGAGGCCAAAAAGGAAGCCACCAAGAAGGCAAAAAAGGCCCGCAAGCAGGCCAAGAAGAAGGCCACCAAGGCTGCAAAGAAGCAGACCAAGAAGAACAAGACGTCTTCCAAGTTCTGGACTGTTGCCGGAATCATTGCCCTGCTCGCCGCGGCAACCGGTGCGATTTACGCTTGGCTGCGCTCCAATGACAAGCCTTCTCAGACCCCACCGCGCGTAGATGACTACCGCGGTAACACCCAAAACACAGCCCCAGAATCTACCTTGGTCTACACCTCCACTAGCGAAGCTAAGCCCGAAAACGATTCGGACCTCGCTGAAGAGGGTGCCGTGCGCGATGAAGAGCTCTTGGGTTCCATCGATGAACAGCTGGCCAAGCACCGCGAGGAAGAAGAGGCCGCCGCAGAGGAGGCAGACACCAGCCGGATCACGGATGACCACCAAAGTGAGGGCAAGCACCGCCTGCAATCTGACGAGCAGTAGTTCCTCTCGCACCCCCGCCGTGGGGGTGCACTAGGCGTTGCCTAGATCTCATTGCTTTGCCTATTCAAAAATCTCCTGCTTGAATTCACCCATTAAGGCTTTCTACAAGGAGATAAACAATGAGCTTTGAGTCTCTCACCGTCAAGCTCAAAGACGGTTCAACGTACTATTTCCCCGCAGGCCCAGTAACCGATGATCCCTCCCCGCGCGTGGATAACCTCCGCTTTGCCATAGATAACGGCGCTACCTTCCGCTCCGTTGACGAATCCGGTGAAATGCGCGAGTTCAACGGCGCGGACGTGCATAACTATCACTTGGCTTAACTAGCCCGGCGGATTCTTCATATATCCTGGGGATTATGGAAATTCGCGCGACACAAGAATCCGATCGCACTTATATAGCTCGCCTCAACTTCCTGACCGATACCTTCGGTGATGAACGAGGCGAGCTTTCTTCCGGTTTTGCCGATGATTTTTCCTTTTACGTGGAAAATTGGGAGCCCAACCAGGGAGGTTTCATCGCTTGGGAGGACCTCGTGCCCGCCGGCGGGGTGTGGCTCAATTGGGGTACCGAGGACAATCACGGTTACGGGTTCGTGGAACCGGCCATCCCAGAATTTGCCATCGCGGTAGAAAGCCGCTTTGCGGGCCAGGGCATTGCCACCGCGCTTATCGATGCCGCCATTTCCCTCGCCCAGACCCTCAAAGCGCCCGGTATTTCCCTGGCCGTCCACCCCGATAATCCGCGTGCGCAGGGGCTTTATGAACGCTTGGGCTTCGAGCATGTAGGTGTGTACGCCGAGCATTACATCATGGTCAAGCGCTTTTTATAACCCTATACATGACCAAAGTCCGGATTCTTTAACCAGAATCCGGACTTTTCCTGTGGAGCATAGGAGAATCGAACTCCTGACCTTCTGCTTGCAAAGCAGATGCTCTACCAATTGAGCTAATGCCCCAGTGGCTTGTACTCTACTACTGTAGCCGCTCATTCCAAAAATGCCGAAGACACCGCGGCACACTGATTTACTTCTATCACATTTATCACACGCGTTTAATCCATAATTACCTTCGCAGTGGAGTAGGCTGGCTAATCGTGCCCATCTGTCCTCGTTCCTAGGAAAAGTATGCGTCGTCTTCTTACCTCCGCACTCACCGTGCTCGCTACTGCCGCCCTTCCCGCCTGCGCCAATGCGCAATTCCTCGAAGGCACCCCGAAAGTAGCTGGGTCCTCAGAACCAAATATCCAATCCGCGGTTTCTGAGATTCAGACCGATATTCAAAGTCGCATCGACAGCACCCGCGCGCAGGCACAGGATCTTGTTTCCTCGGTAGCGCCACAAGACGAGCCGCAGAATGAGGCTGCACCCGCACCGGATCCCCAAGCTGGGGCCGCACCGCAACCAGCCCCGCAGCCACAGGGCAACGGCGTCGATTGCCCGAATTGCGTGGCCCTTACCTTTGACGATGGCCCAAGTCCTTATACCAACCAGCTCCTGGATACCTTTAAGGCAAAAAACGCTCACGCCAGCTTCATGGTGCTAGCGGATCACGCCTACCAATACCCCGAGGCGCTCCAGCGCATGCAGGCAGAAGGTCACACCATTGGCAATCACACCAAGACCCATCGCCAGCTCAACCAGTTAGCTTACGGCGATATTGCCCAAGATATCGACGCCGGCAACGCGGCGATCCGCAATGCCACCGGGCAGGATCCAAAGTGGCTGCGCCCGCCCTACGGTGCCACCAATGAGACGGTTGACCAGGTAGCCAGGGATAAGGGCTTGTCGCAGGCCCTATGGAACGTAGATACCTTGGATTGGAAGATCCGCGACTCGCAGCACGTCTGCAATGCCGCCGTCCAAGATGCTAACCCAGGCTCCATCGTCTTGATGCACGATATTCACCCGACCACCGTCAATGCGGCCGAGTGCGTTATCGACGGCCTGCGCGCCAAGGGCTTGGAACCGGTCAGCCTCGATGAACTGCTGCGTACCCCGGTAGACGGAAAACGCTACTACTCCCGTTAATGATTGACTTTTCCCACACTGCTGATGTCGTAGCCCCGCAACTCCTTGGCTGCGTCATCACGCACGCAGGGGTGAGCATTCGCCTTACGGAGGTCGAGGCCTATTTGGGCACGGACGATGCCGCCGCCCATACCTTTCGTGGGAAAACCCCGCGCAATGCCGCCATGTTCGGCCCACCCGGCCGGCTGTACGTGTATGCCTCTTACGGCATCCACCGCAATGTCAATATCGTGTGCGCGCCCGAAGGCGTGGGCCAAGGGTGCCTACTGCGCGGCGGTGAGGTGCTATCTGGGATCGATACCGCCTTTGCACGACGCGGCACCAGCGATTTTCATAACCTAGCCCGCGGCCCCGGGAACCTCGGAAAAGCTCTGGGAGCAACGCTGGAGGATAACCACCTGCCAGTGCAGCTTTCTGAGCGCGAGTCTGCACCGGAATGGGTGCGCGGCCCGCGAATTGGTATTTCCAAAAACCAGGAAGCGGCCCTGCGGTTTTGGATTCCCTTTGATAAGACCGTCTCCGTCCGCCGCGGCTATCCCAAAAAGTGATTAATAGCGGCCGCCATAGCGCTCATCGGCTTCGATGGCTTTGATGATACGCTCATTAATTTGGGTCATCTGATGAATCTGCGCGCGGGTCAGATTATCGATAACGGATCGGCGGGCCTGCTTGGCGTGGCCCGGGGCGGTTTCTACTACCTTGTCCCAGCCGCTATCGGTAAGGTGCGCCATCGTCGTCCGCCCATCATTGGGGCAAGGACGCCGCACGACCCAGCCCTGGCGCTCCAGGCGGGTGACAACTTGGCTCAGGCGGGACAGGGAGCCATTTGCGGTAATCGCAAGATCCCGCATGCGCATCTCATGGTTCTCGGCCTCTGATAGCCGTGAGAGCACCGTATATTCAAAGAAGCTTAGCTTGGCGTCATCGCGGAGCTGCGCGTCCAGAATATTGGTGAGCCGGACATTCACGCTCATCAGGGACATGAATGCTGCTAGTTCATCCTCTTCAAGCCAAAAGTCGTCCCGCTCGGTCATGAGGATTATTTTAGCAACTGGACTTCAATTCTAAAATAATCCCAAGTATCCGGAGCCCCGTACCACTTATTCGAGCTTGGTCTCCTCCACCTAGTGGCTGGTGGGTGCCAAGCGTGCTGGGTCCAGTTCAATTCGGCGTAATAACTGCGCGTTGAATGCCACCACGATGGTCGATAGCGACATCAATACCGCACCGGCCGCCGGGGAGAGCACGACACCGATGGGTGCGAGTACGCCTGCCGCCAAGGGCACGGCAATGATGTTGTAGCCAGATGCCCAAATTAGGTTTTGGATCATCTTGCGGTAGCTAGCGCGCGACAAGCTCATCATTGAAAGCACCGACCGCGGATCATCGCTGGCGAGCACCACCTCGGCGGATTCCATGGCGACATCGGTGCCGGCGCCAATGGCGATGCCGACTTCCGCGCGGGCCAAGGCTGGGGCGTCGTTGACGCCATCGCCAACCATGGCCACTGCCAGGCCGCGCTCTTGTAATTCGGTGACCTTGGAGTCCTTGTCCTGCGGCAGGACTTCGGCAAAAACCTCGTCAATACCCAGTTCTTCGCCAACGGCCTCGGCGACCTGCGTGGCATCGCCAGTAATCATCGCAACCTTGACGCCCTGCTCTTGGAGGGCCTGTACGGCCGCGCGGGATTCGGGACGAATCTTATCTTCAACCGCGAGAGCACCGATGATCTGACCATCGCGCACGACGTGCAGGACACCCGCGCCGCGTTGGGACCACTCCTCAACCTGCGCATCGAAAACCCCAGGGGTGGCAAGCTCTAGCTCGCGCAGCATATTCGGTCCACCGACGAGGACCTCTGCCCCATCGACGGTGGCCTGGATTCCACGACCGGCGGCAGCACTGAAATCGGAGCTGTGCAGCTGCTCCTGGGATGCTTCCGCGTGGTCTTCGGCTGCCTTGACGATGGCGCGGGCCAACGGGTGTTCACTATCGGCCTCGGCCGCGGCGGCCACTGCTAGCAGCTGCCCCTCGCTGATGCCCTCAACGGTTGCGACACCGGTGACCGCGTGCGCACCTTCGGTCAGGGTGCCGGTCTTATCGAAGAGGACGGCGTCGATAGTGCGCATGCGCTCCAACGCCATACGTTCCTTGATGAGTACTCCAGACTGTGCGGCCTGCTCGGTAGAGATCGCAATGACCAGTGGGATAGCCAAACCGAGGGCGTGGGGGCAAGCGATGACGAGCACGGTGACGGTGCGCACCACGGCGTCGCTTGGGCTACCGATAATGGACCAGACCACCGCGGTAATGAAGGCTGCGCTCAGCGCGAACCAGAAGAGCAACGCTGCGGCGCGATCGGCAAGGGCTTGGGCGCGGGAGGAAGATTCCTGCGCCTCGGCGACCATGCTTTGAATACCACCCAGGGCCGTATCCCCACCGATGGCCTCTACCTGGACGCGGACGGTGTTGGCTGTAGCTACCGTACCGGCGACCACGCGCTCACCTTTATCGCGGAAGACGGGCCGGGATTCACCGGTGATCATGGATTCATCGAACTCGGCTGAGCCTTCAACAATGGTGCCATCGGCAGGCGCCCGCGCCCCAGCGCGAACCAGTACTATGTCATCCACCGCCAGCTCAGAGACTGGCACGGTGTGGGTCTGCCCATCGATGATCTTCTCAGCCTCGTCAGGCAAAAGTTCTGCCAAGGCATCCAAAGCGGAGGAGGCCGCGCCGAGTGCACGCATCTCCAACCAGTGGCCCAGCAGCATAATGACGACCAAGAGGGCCAGCTCCCACCAGAAATCTAGGTCGAATCCTCCAATACCCAAGGTGGTGACCCATGAGGCAACGAACGCCACGGTAATGGCCATGGCGATAAGCAGCATCATCCCGGGCTGGCGGGATTTCAGTTCCGACCAGCCGCCTTGCAGGAACGGCGTGCCGCCATAAATGAAGATGATGGTGCCGAGCACCGGGGGAATCCAGGATGAACCAGTGAATTCGGGTACGCCGTAGCCGAGCAATTCTGCGACCATAGGGCTGAAGATGACGACCGGTACCGATAGCAGCAGCGACCACCAGAAGCGGCTGCGGAACATCGCCGCGTGCTCCCCGTGTCCGTGTCCGTGGCCGTGCTCGTGACCGTGACCGTGACCGTGATGGTCACCGTGGGAGTGTTCTTCGTGACCGCCATGATCTGTGTGTTGCGTATGGTCCGCTTCCGCGGCCTGGTGAGCACCGGAATGCTCACCGTGTTGGTGAGAAGTACTCATGAAGTTCCTTTCTTCTCCTCCTTGCACCATGAGGAGTCCTAGCTTCGGTGGAACACAGTGATGGTTACTCTCCCCACCATATACCCCGGGGAGGTATATTTTACAAGAACGGAAGGAGCCATTTTCGCATGAGAGGTGAAGTGGAACTACCGAAAAGTCCTTTCAGCTTAAACGACAGAAAGTGTTGCTGAGGTTGTCTCGTGAAATGTCCTAGGTTTGCTCCGTTTGAGTAGATGAGAAAATCTAACGCGCTTCAGGTGGCGTCATAAGGGACTACGTGCCCACAGTCTTTATTGGGCAAAAGATCCCACGCCTAGCAGATTTCAATAAAGCAGCGGAACCCGCTTGGTTAACTTTTAACAGAGCTTTACAAGAATTTCGATAAAGGGAAATCCTTATTGCTCCAGATTCTTTCCTTGGCGCGCTCAATTAAATCTTTATAGTAACTCAAACCCTCCGACGGCCTGTGCCTTTGCACTTGCAATTTCCTCTTCGCCAACCTAAACAATTTTGCCTAGTTCGAAAAAGTCTGCTTTAAGTACCGGATAGTCCCCAGCAAATGTGTCGGAACAATTGAATCAGCGCCAATGTCACAAATAGAAGGCAACCATACATAACGATGGTGGCCGGACTCATATCCCAAAACAGTTATCCATTTTAGGGCCTTAACGCTGAGAGCGGGGGCGATCTCGAAATGAGAAGGGGTCGAGTCTGTCGGAATGGTGCATCTGTGCCTTCTGCATCTCTGAACCAGTGACAGTGCCAGGCTCGGTTTTTGGGTCCTAGGGTTGCCCGCAAATCGTGGACACGTTGTTAAGCTGCTTAGGGGTTAAGCAGCTTAACAACGTGTCCACGATTTGCGGGCAACCCCAAATAACCTGCTCATTCGTTTGATGCTGTAGTTCGCCTTCTCCTGCTGCATTAGCTCAAATTTTTCCGATCGCGTTGCTTCGCAGCGAAGAAGGCGGTGGCTTTTGACAAGAACTCATTATCCATCTTGGCCTCAGCTAACTCACGACGCAGGCGAGCGTTTTCGGCTCGTATATCGGCATCACTGCGGCCATCTACCGAGCCTTGGCGTTCCCGCTCAAGTTTGACCCACCTGCCTAAAATTGTGGCTGATACGCTAATTTCCTTAGCCACATGAGCGATTGGGCGCCCAGACTCAATGACCAGTCTGGCGGCCTCCTGCCGGTACTCCGGGGTGTACTTCTTCCTTGACGAACTCACAATGAACATCCTCTCCTACGGACACAAGATCCGTACTAATAGGGTGTCCACTACTCGAGGGTAACCTCAGTCCGGCTCGGAGAAGGTGTTGGTTCATTAGGAGGTTGCCTCGCCAAACACCTATAATCCCGAACCCACACACAAACCATTAGACACTCTCTTTTGGGTGTCCGCAGCGCACCTCCCCGGCACATAGTCGGACAGAAGGAAAGCAAAAAGCCACGACTCCCACACCCCCGTAGGTGGCTTTTCTTCAATGCTTCCAACAACGAGAAGTACTAGGGAAGTTCCTTTGTCACTGGAAGTCAAGAATTAAGAACCGTCAGCCTGCCGGAAATAAGCACAGCCGTGAAACTAAGTTCGCAAAAAGATGCAGATTGGGTTTAGGTGGAAAACTAGATCCATCTAAACCCAATCTGCATAAGTCCGAAACATGCGCTCTAACTATCTTGGCATCTTTCGCTCTTTTTGTCCCCAAAGGAGAATCCTCCCAAGATTAACGGTAACTTTCACTGCTATCCTGCGTCTCCTTCATAAGGGAATTAATCCAATCAGCATACGGGAAGATATCTGAGTGCCACATCTTCCCACCCCTACGGTCTTGGCAAGTGGGATTCGCTCCTCCTGCTGTATGAACAGCATAAATAGTGTTTCCGGAGTATACCGCGCCGCCGGAGTCTCCAGAGCACGACCAAGCGTCGGTAGTAGCAACACTCTGGAGAATGTTGGAAAAGCTGCCTGCTTCAAATGAGTACTTATCATAGTACGCAACTACACGAACCTCAGCTGTGGAGGGGAAATCATGGTATCCCCCATACCCTATCAAGCTCGCTTCATCATTAAAGGTTAAGGACTTTGTGGGTAGCTCAAATGAATCAGCAGTAATTCCGTCAGAAATCAGCAGTAATTCCGTCAGAAACTTTAATCAATGCAACATCTTCTGTTTCTCCCTTAGTATACACGTCTTCCACCTTCGCACTTTGACCGTCATATTGCCTAATGAATCCCGAAGCATTCTGACCATTGAGTCCTTGGACACAGTGACGTGCGGTTATCCAAAAACCATTTCTCAGGTGGTTGACCGTGCATCGCTTTTTCATTGCTTCCTCCGATTCTTTTATCCAAAGTTGTCCAACCCTGTCGTCTTGTTGCACAACTTTGCTCGAAGATTTTAGAGAAATCATTTCAGCAGGAAGTCCCTCTCGACCGCTATCCATCAACAGAGTACTTTCAAACTTCATCCCTATAAAAAGGGAGCCAAATACCAAAAGAACAGGTAGCAGCGGTGAGTGGAACGCTAGTTGCATTATGTGGCGCAGAGAGCCAGTCATTTCCTGCCAGACCGCTCAGCACTCATGGCTCTCGCCAACATCAAAAAGCCGACGGACAGCAAAGAAAAAAATGCTATGGCGCCAATCTCTAAGGAACTAGGATCGTCAAAGCATCTTGGCAGCAGGACAACGACCAGCGCCGCAGAAAAAGCACCGAAGAAAAGAATTGCAGCTTTCATTCCGCCCCCCTCAACTAAAGTTTAAAACATTCGACGACACCGGCGATATCGCCGGTGCCGAGGGTGGCAATCCCTCCAACGCAGGCTGCACATACCGCCGCGCCGATAGGCTCTACGCCACAGGCCGTTGCACAAGTCGAACCGATCAGTCCAGCAACCACTCCATTAACACCAAGAATGGCACCAATGCATGCGGTCTTCTCTCCCCAGCCCTGTAGCTCAGGGGCGTCAGGATCGGCCATTGGGACATTTTGATTAGCCTGGAGGGTGGCTCCGTCAACATAGTCAATGTCAAGGCCTTCGTCTTTAACAAGCTGATCATCCTTGAACACCTGGACGTTAAACTTGTTGTGAGAACCTTTTGTATAAAGCGTCTCCGATTGGCCAATTGGAGAGGAGTGATCTTCCGTCTTGTAGGCGACGGTTATGTTACTGAGGTAATTATATTCTCCCTCGTTCGAATAAGGCACAGTAACGAGATCAAAGCTTTCTCCGTCATCACTCTTTACCGTCGTAACCTTTGTATTGTCGAGATCAAGGCGATCGACGCCACCATGAGCATGGATTTTTCCCTTGCTGACATTTCCCTTAGCTTCTTTTAGAAGTTCTGCTTTGTCTGGAGACTGGGTTGTGTCCTTCGTGTTGGATGGGCCATTCGACGCTGCACAAGTACTGTTTGAAGCATTAGGTTCCTTATGTGGCATATCGACAGCGGCAGCAGTAGAAGCTGAACCGATTAAAATGGTGCCGACTGCAAAGAAAGACATAATCTTGGAAGCAGATTTCAACATGATACCTTCTCCTGGCTCGTTGACGTGAAGTGACTATTGGAAATCGCCGGAAGGTACCCGTTTTAGATCATAAATCTGCAGAATTGTCAGAAATAGAAAACTGTCAGAAATAGAAAGGGCAATTTCAATAGCTTTCCGACGTTAACATGCAAAATATATAATATGATAGGAGCGTGTCAAGTTGTGTGTGGGGTTAGGTTTATAGGTATTTGTCGAAGCGGTCGGGAAAGGCCACGGCCATTTGGTTGATGGCTTGTTTCCAGCCGGATACTCGTGCTCCTTCCACGAGCCTGCTGGCTGTAGCTGAGGCCCGTTTGCCTTGTTTCGCCCTCTTTAAGGCTCGTTTGTCTTCAATAGTGCAGATCATCAACCACAGCGTCTTTAACGCAGAATCATCATTAGTAAATTGGACCCGGTTACGCGTGGCTTTACGCAGCTGGTTGTTAAACGACTCAATGGAATTCGTCGTATAGATGACCTTTCTGGCTGCTGGTGGGAACTGCAAAAATGGCACGAATCTATCCCATGCGTCCTGCCAGACCTTGACCGACTGAGGGTACTTCACACCCAGTTCAGAATCGGAAAATTCCTTCAACGCTGCTTCTGCCGTGGATTCATCAGTAGCCGTATAAACCTTCTTCAACGCGGCTGATACAGCGCGGCGATCCCCGTAGGCCACCCACCGGTTCGCGGCGCGAATCAGGTGCACGATACAGGTTTGTACCATGGAATTCGGCCAGGTTGCCTCTAGAAGCCTCTGGTAGGCCTTTCAGCCCGTCACAGCAGACAATAAAGACGTCTTTGACCCCACGGTTAGATAAGTTGGCACATACATGTGCCCAAAACGATGCGCCTTCTTCTTTAGCAATCCATAGGCCCAAAATGTGCTTGATGCCATCTAAATCCACGCCGATAGCCATATAGGCAGACTTGTTGACAACCCTGCCACCGTCACGGACTTTAATGCGCAACGCATGGGCCTGACCCCCGGAAAGTGGACACGTCGGGGGTTAGCTATGCTGCTTTAGTCAGTGTAGCTGAAGTCTCGGCTTCAAAGACATCCGGCGCTACAAGATTGCACCAGAAGTGCCGCCGGCGCGTGTTGTAGCGCATGCACCACCGGAAGACTTCCTGACGGCAGGAGATCGGACTGTCAAAAACTTTCCTATCGCGCAAGACTTCCCGCTTGAGCGTGGCGTTAAACGATTCTGCTAGGGCGTTATCCGCACTCGTTCCTACCGCTCCCATAGACTGGCGCACACCCAACGACGAGCAATAGCTCCTAAAGGCTTGTGAG